>WFRP01000151.1 GCA_015486505.1 Pseudomonadota bacterium
AATTATGTGATTTTTATCTGTGTCTATCCGTGTCCATCTGTGGTTCAACAAAAAAATAGAAACCACAGATGAACGCAGATAAACACAGATTTGGTTCCTCTCACGTTACTTGTATATATGTGGCCGCGATAGCGGTGTGGGATGCTTTTTACGAGTTTGTCAAAAAATGGTTATCGCGCAGAGACGCTGAGGCGCAGGGTGTTGAAATGGCTGAATTCCGGTTGCGGAATCCGGCAATAATTTCAGGTATGGAGAGTAGCGATGCGTTGCAGATTTTGGCTGAATTTGTCGGTTCTGGTTTTGTCCCTGGCAGTCATATTTTTATTCATTGACAGGGCCGCGGCCGAATCCGCTAAATCCCGGATACTCTATGTTGATTCGTATAATCCCGAATATCCCTGGAGTGCCGGGATTGAGACCGGGATTGAAACGATGCTGAAAGGTCACGATGATGTCATCTTGAAGGTTATCCACATGGATACCAAACGTCATACGAGCGAAGAATTCAAAAAAAAGGCGGCGCTGAAGGCTAAAAAGGTGATTGAGACCTGGCAGCCGGATGTGGTTATTGCCTCTGATGACAATGCCTCAAAGTATCTGGTGGCGCCCTATTTCAAAAATGCCGACCTGCCTTTTGTTTTCTGTGGGGTGAACTGGGACGCCAGTATCTATGGTTACCCTTTCTCCAATGTCACCGGTATGGTGGAGGTCCTGCTGACCCGGCAAATGGTTGACCAACTGCGGGCTCTGGCCCGGGGGGACCGGATTGGTTTTTTAGCTGCCGAAACATTCTCAACCCACAAAATCCTGACCTATAATCGCAAAATCATGTCAATTGCCGCGGAAGATGTCCGCTTTGTCAAAACCCAGGCGGAATGGCAATCCGCTTACCTGCAACTGCAGAAAAATTGTGATTTGCTTTTGCTGACACCCTGGTATGGTATTTCTGACTGGAATAAAGCGGAAATGAAAAAATTTGTTTTGAACAATATAACGGTACCGACCGGTACATCTTACAGCTTTATGGCCGACTACTCACTGGTCTGTTATGCCACTGATCCCGAAGAACAGGGTGAATGGGCCGCCGATACCGCGCTTGAGATTCTGGCGGGGAAATTGCCCACCGAGATTCCGGTAGCCACCAATAAAAGAGCCCGAATAATTCTCAATATGCCCCTGGCCAAGGCCTTAGGAATCACTTTTCCACTGGATCTTGTCAGTAATGCCGAATTGATCAGCGCCCGTAAACCGAGAGTGCTGTTTGTCAACTCGTATCACCGGGGTTATGCCTGGAGTGATGGGGTTGAAAAAGGATTATTGAAAGCCTTAAAGGTCAATCAGCGCCCGGACGGCAGCCTTGATTGCGGCGCCGGCCGGGTTGAATTAAAGATCGTGCGCATGAACACCAAACTTAATCGCAGTGAAGAATTCAAACAGCAGGCGGCCAAAAAGGTTAAACAGCTTATTGACACCTGGCAGCCTGATATTGTGGTTGTCAGTGATGATAATGCCTGTAAATATCTGCTGCTGCCCTATTATAAGGATAAGACCCTGCCTTTTGTTTTCTGCGGACTAAACTGGGGTGAAACCATCTACGGCCTGCCGTACAGCAACACTACGGGTATGATAGAAGTAGAGCCGGTCAAGGAGACCTACGCTCTTTTACGCCGCTTCGCGCGGGGCGAACGCTTAGGCTTTATCGGCTCCAATACTTTAACCGGTCACAAATTTGTTCACTATTACGAGAAGATTCTCGGGCGCAAATTTACAGCGGGGAAACTGGTTGACACTTTCGCGCAATGGCGGGATGAATATCTGAAATTACAGAAAGATGTGGACATGATCTATGTACTTCCCCCCTACGGTATCAGTGACTGGGATAAGCATAAAGCTCTGGCTTTAATCTTTGCTCACAGCCGGATTCCTTCCGCCGCGAGTTCGGAATTATGCGCCCCGTATGTGTTGTTCGGCAAGATGGGTATTGCTGAAGAACAAGGCTGGTGGTCGGGCCGGACCGTGCTGAAAATACTGGACGGGCGCAAGCCAAATTCCATTCCGGTGACCACCAACCATAAATCGAGGCTTTATCTTAATATGAAACTGGCGAAAACTATGGGGATCGTCTTCCCGGTATCACTGATTGAACAGGCGGTTTTTGTGGACGAGGAGTAGTCGATGCGTTTTTACTCAATTACCGGTAAATTGCTTCTCTTGATCAGTGTTACTTTTCTGGTGACCGCGGTCAGTGTGGTGATGATCGCCGACCGGCAGATAAAAAGGATTGTCGATGCCGGCCAGAACGAGATCTACAGAGACAAACTCAGCCGGATTATAGCTGAACTTGCCCGAGTTGAAGAAAGATTGCAGAGGACCGGTCTGGTTGAAGCTTACAAAGCCGGTTTTCAGGCTTCGCTTATCAGAGAACTGCGGGATGAATACTATCATAAGGGCCGTTTGAAAATTTATCCCTTTATTCTTGATCGACAACGCCGGATAATTATGCACCCCTTTTTACCGAAAGGCAGTCGGGCCCCGCAAAAGTATGAATGGACTGAAAAAATAGTTGCAAACCCGTCCGGAAATTTTATGGCAAGATTTCAGGGGCGGGACAAATGGTATATCTATCGTAATTTCGCGCCCTGGGGCTGGTGGGTCTGTTATTGTGTCCCCCTGGAGATTAAATATCGGGACAGCCGCCATCTGCATACAATGCTTTTTAATGTGATAGCGGTAATTACGCTGTTGGCCCTGCTGGTTGTGTCTTTTGTCCTGCGGCGGTTCACCCGGCCGATAAGAAAACTTACGGCCAGTGCCAGAGCCATAAGCGCCGGTGATCTTGATCGGAAAGTTGCCGTCAGCAGTCGGGATGAGATTGGGGTTCTGGCGGCCAGTTTCGAGACCATGCGCTCAAATCTGGCCCGCAAGATTGCGGAAATGGCCAATATTATTGATTCGATGCCCTCTCTGTTGGTGATGGTCGATGTCGACGGCCGGGTCGTTCAGTGGAACAAGGTCGCGGCCGCGGCCACCGGATTATCCGCCAAAGAGGCTGTGGGCCGGATCTTCAGCGAGGTTTTACCTCATCTCGCGGCGGAGTTTGAAAGTGTTGAAAAGGCGCTGCGGACAGGTAAGGAGCAGAGAAAATCAAGGTGTCTGCGGATTGATGGCGCGGGCCGAAGCTGTTATGAGGATATTGTTATCTATCCTCTGGTCGGCGCGGTGGTGCTGGGGGCGGTGATTCGGGTAGATGATGTCAGCGAGCGGGTCAAAGTTGAAGAGATGATGATTCAGAGTGAAAAAATGATGTCGGTTGGTGGGCTTGCCGCCGGTATGGCCCATGAGATTAATAATCCCCTGGGTATTATTGTACAGACGGTCCAGAATATTGAACGCCGGGTCTCGCCGGATCTGCCCGCCAATCTCAAAACCGCGGCGGAGTGTGGTTGTGAACTTGCGGTTATAAGAGACTATCTGACCAAGCGAGATATTCCGGTGATGCTCAGCGATGTCCGGACAGCGGTTGCCCGGGCGGCGGAAATTGTCAGGAATATGCTGCAGTTTTCCCGGCAGGGCGAGTCGTTGCGACAGCCGGTCAGGATTACGGATCTGGTTGACAGAGCGATTGAACTTGCGGTTAATGATTATGATTTAAAGAAGAGTTTTGATTTCAAGTTTATGACAATCAAGCGCTTGTATGATCGCGAGATTCCCGAAATTTCGGTGGCGGTAACCGAGATTGAACAGGTTGTGCTTAATCTGCTTAAAAACGCGGCCCAGGCCATGGCGGAATCAGGCATGTCCGCGAATGAAGGATCAATCACTATCCGGGTCGGACGGGAGTCAGATTCGGTTTTGCTTGAGTTCAGTGATAACGGGCCCGGTATGCCTGAAGATGTGCGTAAACGAATCTTTGAGCCTTTCTATACAACTAAGCCGGTGGGCCAGGGCACCGGCCTGGGGCTTTCGGTCGCCTATATGATAATTACCAATCGGCACCAGGGCAGTATTGAAGTGCGCTCAACCCCGGGACAGGGAACGACATTCATTATCAGGCTGCCGTTAGCGGGATTTCAGGGTTAATTGTTTATTTCGATATAATAAAGGTAAAAAAATTTATTTTATCTTGATTTCATCAGGTCAAATATAATATATTGAAATGTATTGAAGTCCGGCGACTCTGAAACCGGGTCGAAAAGATTTGACGGCCGCTTTTATGAAGATTACAATATAGCGATATGAGGATAGTAAAATATTGACAATTGAAAGTGTTGTTAGTAAATATTGACAACCGTATCCTTTAAGGTCCTGGAGGCTTTTTTCCCTGTATGTTTTTTGTGGAGGTCACCAATGAAATTAAATATCACTAAAAAAATTGTCATAGCAGTCATGATCCCGATGGTTTTATTGGGGGCGGCATCGCTTTTTACGGCAATGTACAGCATGGATAATTTCGGCAGTCATGAAATTGTCAAACAGAGTCAGATGCTTAGGCAGGAAAAACGCGGGAAATTGCAGGATCTGGTTAATACCTCCATGGCTATTCTGAAGGCGGAGTATGCGGCCGCGCATGATCCGGTCAAGGTGGTTGAGGCTTTTAAGCCGGAGCTTCAGGGCGTGATCGATACCGCGATTACGAGTATCGCGGCCATAAATGCCCGGGAAGATCTTGATGAAGCCGAAAAAAAATCCCGGGCCCTGGGCATATTGGAGAAGGTTCGTTACGGTAAAAGCGGCAAGGAATACCTGTTTGTTCTGGGAACTGATTTAATAACCGTAATGCATCCGATCAAACCCGCGCTGGTGGGTAAGGATCTTTCAAATTTTAAGGATCCGCAAGGCAAAAAACTGTTTGTTGAGATGGCCAGGGTGTGTGAAGATAAAGGTGAGGGTTTTGTCGAATATCTCTGGCCCAAACCGGGTGAAGACAAGCCGGTGGCCAAGCTTTCATACGTCAAACTTTTTCAGCCCTGGGGCTGGATTGTCGGGACCGGGGTTTATCTTGAACGGGCTGAAGAACAGTTTAAGGATAATGCCAAAACGGCAATCTCGGAACTGCGTTACGGCAAGTCGGGCAAGGATTACTTCTTTATCATCGGGACGGATTTAAAAACCGTAATGCACCCGATTAAACCCGCTCTGAACGGTAAAGATCTTTCCGGGGTTGCCGATCCCGACGGCAAGAAACTGTTTGTTGAAATGGCTCAGGTCTGTAAAGAGAAAGGCGAGGGTTTTGTTGAATACCTCTGGGCCAAGCCGGGTGAAGACAAGCCGGTGGCCAAACTTTCATACGTCAAGCTTTTTCAGCCCTGGGGCTGGATTGTCGGGACCGGGATCTATATCGATGATATCGACCGGACCATCAGCACAGCGGAAAAAGATGTCAAGTCAAGTATCGCCGGTCAGCGTAATCTAATTATGCTGATAACTTTGGCTTTGGTTCTGCTGACGGCGGTGGCTCTGACCTTTGCCATTCATAAACTTTTGGCGCCGATTGTCAAAACCAATTTGATGCTGCGGGATATCGCTGAAGGTGAGGGTGATCTGACCGGGAGAATTGAGGTTTACAGTCAGGATGAGGTTGGCGAACTGGCGAAATGGTTTAATGTTTTTATCGGAAAATTGCAGACCATGATTAAGGATATTGCCGAAGACGCGGAAGATTTACATCAGGCAGTAGGTTCGCTGTCGAATCTTTCCGGGCAGATGTCGGAAGGGGCAGCGGCGACTTCCGACAAGGCAACCACGGTGGCGGCGGCGGCCGAAGAGATGAGCAGTAATATGGGGGCGGTCTCCACTTCAATGGAAGCCTCGGCCGGAAACCTGGATTCAATCTCGGCGGCGATTACCGAGATGAGTTCAACCATTCATGAAATTGCCACTAATGCTGAAAAAGCCCGCTCAATAACACTTAAAGCGGTGGCCCAGGTATCTAATGCCTCATCTCAGGTTGAAGAACTCGGGATTTCGGCGCGGGAGATCGGCAATGTTTTAGAGACTGTAACCTCAATTTCAGAGCAGACTAATCTGCTGGCCTTGAACGCCACGATTGAGGCGGCCCGGGCCGGAGATGCCGGCAAAGGTTTTGCGGTTGTTGCCAATGAAATCAAGGAACTGGCGCAGCAGACGGCTGAGGCGACCGAAGATATTCGCCATAAAATTGAAACCATTCAGCAGACAACCGCGGATACCGTGAAGGAGATCGGCAATATCTCGGCCGTGGTTGACGAGAATGAAGGCATTGTCACCACGATTGCCTCCGCCGTGGAGGAACAATCGGTTACCGCCCGGGATATTTCTTCCTCTCTTAATCAGATGTCACAGTCGATTCAGGAGATTAACAATAATGTCAGCGAAAGTTCGACCGTTTCGCATGAGATAGCTCAGGATATTGCCGATGTTAATCACGCCGCCGGCAAGATAAATGACGAGTCCAGCGAAGTCAGTGACAATGCCGATGAGATGCGTAAACTTTCCGATCGTCTGGCGGCCCTGGTTCGGACATTCAAAGTTTGATAAAAATATTAATGACTCAACTTTCTGAGTTGGGTTTTTTTCTTAAAACTCAATGATTTATGTAACTATTCAGCCAAATTTTACCCCCCACCTTCTGGAGGGGGCGGGGGTGGTTTTTCGTAAGCGGTTGCGGAAACGATTTCTTTGTTTTTCGGAAGCGAGCGGAGGCCCATTAGTACCTTACAGGTTATTTTCTGCACCAAAAAACAAGATTTAATATCCAGAAAATGTTCTGATAAGAGTACTTATTTGCGGGCCGAAAAGGCCTGTTTGGGTTGCGGGGTCTGTTCCCGCATTAGTACCTTACAGGTTATTTTCTTGTTTTTTTTCAACAATCTTTTCCAACTGTAAAAAACTAGAAAATGTTCTGATAAGAGTACTTATTTGCGCCCAACGGAAGTGCCCTTGGGTGCGACCATCGGAAGTGCCCTTGGGTGCGGGCCGCAAAGGCCCAATTGGGTTGCGGGTTTGTTCCCGCATTAGCATTGCAACTGTTTGAGCGTAAGCGAGTTTTGCCAGGCGGGCGCAGCGAGCTTAAAGGAAAAACAGGAATCTTAACGCCTAGCGGAGAAAAACCGCGCCCGACCCCGGATTCGGCTGAATAGTTACTCAGAAGTTAATGATCAGGTAAGGAAAGATATTGATGCGGTTTTCGGGTAAGACATTACTGACAATCGATGACGAGCCGGCTTTGCGCCGGAGTCTGCGCAACTATTTTGAAGATAGTGATTTTGTCGTGCTCGAGGCCGAAAACGGGCGGGTCGGGATCGAGCTTTTTCGCCGGGAGCGGCCGGATGTAATCCTTTGTGATTTGCGGATGCCGGAGATGGACGGGCTTGAGGTGATCAATATTATTGCCGCTGAAGCCCCGGAGATTCCTCTGATTGTGGTTTCCGGAACCGGCCTTATAGAAGACGCGACCGCGGCCATCCGTCTCGGGGCCTGGGATTATATCACCAAACCGCTGATTGATATGGGGGTTGTCGAACACGTTGTCAACAAAGCCCTGGAGAAGGCTGAACTGCTGGCCGTGAACCGCCAATATCAAAAACGTCTCGAAGAGCTGCTGCAGGAGCGTACTTTGGCTCTGGATCACAGTCAGAACCTGGTCGAAACCCTGTTTTCCTCGATGCCGGGTATCCTGTTTATCTACGAGCAGGTCGAGGGTGGAGATTTTGAACTGGTCCGTTGGAACCAGAGAGGCGAAAAACTGCTGGGTTATACCGCTGAAGAACTTAAAGGTTCATCGATGCCGAGTATGCTCAGTGAAAATGAAGTTGAAGAGATACCGCAACGGATTGAGATGGTTTTCAACCCGGATTCCAACGGTGGTATAACTCCACGCGAATATCTGGTGAAATGTAAAGACGGGCACCGGATTCCCCTGTTGATTACCTCTTCGGGAATGTCTTTCAACAACAAAAAGTATCTTGTCGGTTTCGGTATCGATATAAGCGAAAAAAAGAGAACTGAAAAAGAGTTGCTGCTGCGCTCCGCGGCGATTGAGCAGGCGGCCGAAGAGATTGTGATTACTGATCCTGACGGCGTAATTCAGTTTGTCAATTCCGCTTTTGAGGAGGTTACCGGTTACCGCAGCAATGATGTTTTGGGCGAGAACCCGCGAATTTTGAAAAGCGGCTTTCATGATGAAAAATTTTATCAGGAACTCTGGGATACGGTTACAGCCGGACGCATCTGGCGCGGCCGTTTTGTCAACCGGCGCGCCGACGGCACTCAGTTTACTGAGGATGCGGTCATCTCTCCGGTTTACGATCGGGACGGCAAGCCTATGGGGTATGTTTCGGTAAAGAGAGATATTACCGAGCAGCTTAAATTTGAGGAGCGGCGGCAGCAGAGTCAGCGGATGGAAGCGATGGCGACATTAGCCGGCGGCATTGCCCACGATTTTAATAATATTCTGGCGGCAATTATCGGCAGTAATGATATTGCGCTGCTTTACTGTGAAGATAATCCCAGGATTAAAACTTCTTTGCGGCGTATAGAGAGTGCGAGTCAGCGGGCGAAAGAGCTGGTTCAGCAGATACTGGCTTTCGGCCGCCCCGAGCGGGAAGGGGAGATCTCCATGGAGCCGGCCCCGGTGGTAAAGGAGGCCTTAAAACTGCTGCGGGCGTCAATCCCGGCGACGATTAATATTCAGACCAATATTGTTTCCCGGCAGACTATCAAGGCCGATCCGACCAAGATACATCAGGTGGTGATGAATCTCGGCACGAATGCCTTTCACGCCATGCGTGAAACCGGCGGTATTTTGGGGGTGGAATTGACCGATTTCGAGGTGTTGGACCCTGATTTAATTCCGGATTATAATCTTAAACCGGGGAAATATATAAAACTTGAAGTCAGTGATACCGGTCACGGCATGAGCCCGGAAACCCGGAAGAAAATTTTTGTCCCCTATTTTACAACCAAATCCGCCGGTGACGGCACCGGGTTGGGGCTGGCGGTGGTTCATGGCATTATTAAAAATTGCGGCGGCACCATTGTCGTTTACAGTGAAATCGGTAAAGGTACGGTTTTTAGAATTTTTCTGCCGATTATTGATGAGTCTCCGGCAGCCTGCAGTGATAGCCCTGATGCGACAATGCCGCCCCGGGGTTGCGGTGAAATGATTGCGGTGGTCGATGATGAACAATATATGGTCGAAGTTCTCGAAGAGGTTTTACAGGAGCATGGCTATCGGGTAGCGGTCTTTAATGATGGCGCGGCGGCCTATGCCGCTTTTAAAGAAAATCCGGATAGATTTGATCTTTTATTTTCCGATATGGAAATGCCCGGACTGCATGGTAAGGAGCTGGCAAGCCGGGTTCTGGCGCTGCGTCCCGGGTTACCGGTCATCATCAGCACCGGTTTCAGCAGTCTCTTAAGTAAGGAAGAGGCTTTGCAGCTTGGCGTTGCCGCTTTTCTGCAGAAACCGGTATCCCTTAATGAAATTTTGCGCACCGTGCATCGAGCCCTGAAAGGTTGACCACTAACATTTGAACAGGATGTTGCTTTGACTTTGCCTTTTATGAAGAACGGAGATAGACTTTCTCTCAAAGTTCAATCTTTAGGGCCGGTGGCAGGATGAAAGTTATCATTCTGCCCCCGGCCTTTTTTTTTGTTTTTTCAGCGGCGGCGGCAATTGCGGGTTGATCTGTTTGCGTTTACCCTTGTAACCAGATGACGGCTCTGCCGGAGGAGTTAAAATGATGACGAAATTAAAACTGATTATTTTAATTTTATTGTTTTGCCTTTACGGTGTTGAAGTTGGATTTGCCTGCCAACTCACGATTAACGGCGATCAAGAGAAACCGCCTAAAATATGGCTTGAAGATGGAGAACCCCGAGGCATATTGGTTGATATGATGAAATATATCGGGAAGGAGGTTGATTGTGATTTCCAGATTAAACTCTATCCCTGGAAACGGGCGTATTGTAATGCGGTTAATGGTAAAGGGGGAATTATCGGCCTCTCCTTAACCCCGGAACGCTTGCAAGTTTTTGATTATTCCGAGGTTATGTATGTTGATGAACTGATTTTAGTCGTACAAAAAGGCAGAGAGTTTCCGTTTGCAAAAATTGAAGATCTGCGCGGAAAAACTATCGGCGTTAATCGCGGGGCAAAGTATGGAAGCGACTTTGTCAAGGGAATTGAAAGAGGAATTTTTACCATCTCCGAGGATAGCAATCCCGTATCCCGTTTTAAAAAATTATTATTAGGAAGAACCGACGTTTTGATTATCGGCCCGGGCCGCGCCGGTTTTGACGCGATTATAAAATCAGATCCGGAGCTGTTGCGGAAGCGGGATCAGTTTGTGATTTTACCCAAACCCTTTAGTCGGGATCCGAACTATCTGGGAATCGCGAAAAAGTTACATAAAAAATTATTCCTGCAACGTTTTAATCAGGCAATAAAGAAAGGCCGGAGTAGCGGGGCATTTGAGAAAATTATTGAGAAATATTCAAAATGAATAAGTTAAACCCTAACCCGCGTATATCCTGAACTTTATTTCCGGTTTTAAAGTTGTCAGGGAGAGTTTGATTTGCGACGACTGATAATCTTGAGTCTGGTTTTTTCGGCGCTTTTTGCCGGGCTTGGGTTTGCCGCCGGCACGGGCGGGACGCTGCCGTCGGTATTTCAGATGAGTATCGAGGAACTCTGCAATGTCGAGGTGATCAGCAGCAGCAAGCGGGCTCAGTCGCAGCTTGAAAGCCCGGCGGTGATTCAGGTGCTTACCAGTGAAGATATCGCCATGCTCGATTTCAACACCCTGGAAGAGTGTCTGGAATATGTCACCGGGCTTTCTTCTATAAACGGCGAAGGCAATATCTTCACAACGACAACCATTCGCGGCAATACCCTGGTAAATTATAATACCAACACTTTACTGCTGTTTGATTCAATCCCGATTTACAGTCCCTATCATGGGAGTTTTGATTTCAGTTTTATTCCCCTGGCGGCAATTGATAGGGTCGAGATTGTCAAGGGGGCCAATTCAGTGCTTTATGGTTCCAACGCCATAAACGCGGTGATTAATGTCATCAGTAAACGGGCCGCGGCCGCTGATAAACCGGTGCAGTTGCAAGCCGCGACCCGTTACGGCAGTTACCGGACCAGCCATTCTCAGGGAAGTTTACTGACCCGAAAAAGTGACCTGGAGATTGATCTTTTCGGGGATTTTAACGACAGTGACGGCGAACATCTGCAAATTAAAGATGAAGCCGGCCACCAGCTTAAATACCGAAAAGATCTGCGAACCCATTCGCTGGTTGCCAGAATATCCTGTAAAGATTTGACTCTGCATCTTCAGGATTATCGGCGGCAGCTTGACAACTATCGGACCCGGGATTTCAGTTTCGCCCAGGCCAACGATGAAAAAGCCCGTCTGTTCAATCTCGATTTGAATCATATTTTCAATGAAAAATACAGTTTGCATCTGCGGGCCGGTTATTACGACTGGAAGCTGACCAAGAGATTCAGCCCGGAATTTGCCGCGCCGCAACCTGACTATGACTGGGACTATGAAGGCGATCTCTGGTCGGGTGAAATCGAATTCTCCTTCTCCCCGGTTCCTGGCTGGCAGAATATAGTCGGTACCGGCGCCTCCCGGGCCAAAGCCCGGCGTTACAAGGATGATGTCGGTGATTATGATGTCGGCAAGGATGACGAACCGGTCTACGACGGAGCGCTTTATCTGAACGGCAGTTACAGGTTTATTCCCGAGCTTGAGCTGGTTTACGGCGGCCGCTACTACTATTCAAGTTACCACTGCGACTCTACGGATGACGATATCACAGACCATAATTTCTCAACCCGGTTCGGGCTGGTTTACCAGGTTCGGGATGATGTCTATTTGAAACTTTTATACGGGGAATCATTCCGGATACCGACTTTTTTTGAAAAACAGGTTGCTTCCAAAACGGTTATCGGTAACCCGTGGCTCAATCCTGAGAAGAGTGTGTCGTATGATCTGGTTTTAAGCTCGCTTTTTTCCTGGGGACGCCTCGACCTTGATTTTTACCAGATGAAAATTAAAGACAAGATTACCCGGGTGCCGGTCGCCGACGGCAAATTACAGAACCGCAACGTCGGCACTTATAAATTCCGCGGCGTCGAATTGAACAGTCGCTTCCACTACGGCAACTTTCAGGGCTTTGCCGGTTACGCCTATTGTTATGGTGAGGATGATGAGACCGGCGATGAACTCGATTTTACCTATAATCACATGGCGAGCCTGGCCGGCAGTTACCGGGTTAATGAAAAACTTGAGCTACGTCTTTCTTCCAAATACTTAAGCGACTGGGGCGCGGCCGAAGATTATATTGTGGTCAACAGCGGTTTCAGTTATCGGCCGCGGCCGGGAAGCGGTTGGGAGCTAAGCGCCAAGGTTGACAATCTTTTCGGGACGAATATCGAACTTCCTGAAATTGCCCGGCAGAATGAAGCGGTCAAAACCATTCCCAAAACTTCTGAGCCTTATTACTATGTCGGTGTGAGTTATTCCTATTGATTTTGTAACTATTCAGCCAAATTTTACCCCCCCCCCACCTTCTGGAGGGGGCGGGGGTGGTTTTTCGTAAGCGGTTGCGGAAACGATTTCGTTGTTTTTCCCAGCGAGCGTAAGGAAAAATAGAAATCTTAACGCCTAGCGGAGAAAAACCGCGCCCGACCCCGGATTCGGCTGAATAGTTACTTGATTTTTAACGGTTATATATTGTGAAACAGAATCTGCTGCTGAATATTAGAGATCAACCGTCAGGCCCGCTGATTATGCGGGTTGCGCGGCGGTTGTTGTCGCTGGTTCTGCTCTTTTTTCTGGTGGCGGTTTCGGCCCCGGCGGCAGAGGTTTCACGGCAGGACCAGGTTAAAGCCGGCCTGATTTACAAATTTATCTCTTTTATCAACTGGCCGGAGCCGCCTGCCGATGGAGAAAACAGGTCGACCGCGCCCGCGGAAGAAAATGATAAATCCGAGTTTGTGATTGGAATCCTGGGTAATGATTCCGTGATTAAGGCCTTTACGCCGGTAATCGGTCAGCCGGTAAAAGCGGGGCAGCGCCTGCGGGTTGAAAAAATCCGTTATGATGATCCCGAATCTCGCTTGAAGCGGTGTCGGATTATCTACACTGAGTCATTGACTAGAACTGAAATGATTGCTCTGTTGAGCCGGTTGGGTGAAAACCCGATAGTTACCGTCGGCAGTATGGAAGGTTTTGTCGATCTTGGCGGGGTGATCGGTTTCAGCGAGCACCGGGGGCGGCTTAAATTTTCAATAAACAACCGGGTGGCCCGGGCTCATAAGATTTATATCAATGCCAAATTGCTGCGGGTGGCGCTGCGGGTGGTCGGGGCTAAAGTTGATGAATAATTTATCGGTATTTATCGAGCGTTTATCACTCAAGGGTAAACTTCTGCTGGTAACTATGGCGGTGGCCGGTTTTGCCATTATGGTAGCCGGCTTTGCTTTTATGGCTTTTCAGTGGCGCAGCTTTCGCAATGTTACCGTCGCCCGCCAGGCTGACCAGGTAAATCTAGTCGCTAAAAATGTAACCGCTTCGCTTATTTTTGATGACGCTGTCGATGCCCGTGAAGTACTCTCGTCATTCGCGGTAATCAAATCAATTACCGAGGTCTGGCTTTATGATGAGCATAAGCATCTCTTTGCCGGTTGGCAACGCGATTCGCAGGAGAAAAAAATCGTCCCGGAATGTCCTGATTTTTCCGGGTGCCGCTTTATTACCGGCTATCTCTGGACGGTCAAGCCGATTTTCGATGAGGCCGGCCCCCGCAAAGTCTTTCTTGGGACGCTGGTGGTTCGTTCCAATATGGACGAATTGAAGCATTATCTCTACCTGAATATTCTGGCGGTTTCGATGATGATGATAATTACCCTGGTTTTGACCTGGTTTTTATCAGGTCATTTACGCGGGATTATCTTGAAATCAATCGAGAATCTCTCCGCGACCATGTGCCGGATAACCGTTGATCGGGATTACAGTCAGCGGGCGCAGGTTGCAGGTGATGATGAACTGGCCTTGATGACCGGTTATTTTAATAAAATGCTGGCTGAAATTGAGAATCGGGATCGACTTCTGCATGAAAATGTTGTCAGTCTCAAAAACCGGGAAAAAGAACTTAAAGAATTGCGCAACTATCTCGAGAATGTTATAAATTCCATGCCCTCGGTTTTGGTGGGGATTGATCCCGATGGCAAGATAACCCAGTGGAATTTTGAGGCCGAGAAACTGAGCGGGATCAGCAAAAATGAGGCCCTGGGCCGTTCTCTCGATGATATGCTGCCTGAATTTGAGAGCGAAATGGCCGATATTCGGGAAACAATTGCCCGGCATCAGGTGAAAACCCATACTAAAACCGTAAAGGGCCGGGATGCTGAAATCAAGTATAATGATATTACAATCTATCCTCTGGTTGCCAATGGGGTCAGCGGGGCCGTAATTCGGGTTGATGATGTGACCCAGAGAGTACGTCTGGAAAATATGATGGTTCAGACCGAAAAAATGATGTCGGTCGGCGGCCTGGCCGCCGGCATGGCTCATGAGATTAACAATCCGTTGGGGATTATGCTGCAGGCCGCGCAAAATATTGTCCGACGCCTGTCGCCGGAATTGTCGGCCAATCAGCGGGTCGCGCAGGAGCTCGATGTACGGATGGAAAAGGTTGTCGAATATTGTGAAAAACGTAAAATTATGACGATGGTTGACGACATCGCCGCCGCCGGTGAACGCGCCGCCCGGATCGTTACGAATATGCTTAAATTCAGCCGCGGCAGTGAAGCCCGTTTTGAAAAGGCCGATCCTGTGGTTTTGCTTGAGCGCAGTGTTGAACTGGCCGCGAATGATTACGATTTAAAAAAGAAATTCGACTTTCGTCATATTGAGATTGTGCGGGAATATGATGAGAATCTGCCGCTGATTGCGGTGATGGCGACCGAAATCGAGCAGGTCTTTCTGAATTTGCTCAAAAATGCCGCTCAGGCGATGGCCGGGCCAGAAACCAGCGGCCGGGCCAGAATTTATTTGCGCCTTAAACGGGAAGATGCTTTTGTCAGGGCCGAGGTTCAGGATAATGGTCCGGGAATACCGGCCGCGGTGCGCAAACGGGTCTTTGAGCCTTTTTTTACGACCAAAGCTCCCGGTCTCGGCACCGGTCTCGGGCTTTCGGTTTCATATATGATCGTCAGTAATAATCACAAAGGTACGATTGAGGTTGATACTTCGCCCGGAGGCGGCGCTCGTTTTATTGTCCGTTTGCCGATCTCGGTTGATATTTAAGACATAAGACAGTGGTGTTTGCCATGATTGAGAAAGAAATCAGAGTGCTGGTGATTGATGATGAGCCGGGGATTTTGAAAAATCTTGAAGTTTTTTTCGAAGATGAAGGCTTTAAGGTCTTAACGGCATTAAACGGTGAACTTGCCGTGGAAATTCTGTTGCATGAAGTTGTTGACGTCGCGATTGTTGATATGCGGCTCCCCGGCATCGACGGTAACGAAGTGATTCGCCGAACTATCGCCGCCGGCCGGCAAACCGGATTCATCATTCACACCGGCAGTAATGAATATCGGGTGCCGACGGATTTCTTAAACTTCGGTATCAACCGGAAAAATGTCTTTTTGAAACCGGTCAAAGATATGGGAATTCTCACCCGGGCGGTTCACAACCTTATCGCCGGGAAAGAGATTGATGCTGTGTAAAAAATGCTGTGTAAGCGTCTTTTTAACCGTTGTCAAGCTGCTTTATTTTTTCAACAATGCCGCCGCCGAGGTCCCGGCCAGATGTCCGGTGGAAAAAGCCGCCTGCAGGTTGTAGCCGCCGGTATCAGCCTGAAGATCCAGGAGCTCACCGGCAATAAAGAGGTTTTTAATAAATTTTGAAGCCATTGTTTTAGGATCAATTTCCCTAAGGTCAACTCCGCCTGTGGTGATTATGGCTTCACTTAAAGGCCGGTGGCCGGTTATCGGCAGGCGCAGCCTTTTGAGCCATTGGCGGAGCAGTTTGCGTTCCCGTACTGTAATTTCATTTCCCTGACGTTGCGAGGCAATATTGGTCATCTGCAAACAGGTGCCGATTAATTCCTGCGGGATTAACCCGCGCAGAATTGAGGCAAGCGTTTCTTTGCCGCGTTTGTGAAAGTCACGGAGCAGACGATTATCGAGTTTTTTCTCATCCAGAGCCGGTTTTAAATCAAGTAAAAGTTCAACTTCATAACCCTTCTCAAGCGCCGTTACTATGCTTTTGCTTAAGGTCAGGGCGGTCGGGCCGCTGACACCGTCCGCGGTAAACATAAT
>WFRP01000152.1 GCA_015486505.1 Pseudomonadota bacterium
CCCTTGGGGTGCAACCTTCGTCACTGCGGCGTACTCTATGTACGCCTCATTCCTCAGGTTTCGGGTGCCTTGCGCCCAACGGAAGTGCCCTTGGGGTGCATATGAAGTTTTTTACTTAGCCATCGAGTTTTTGACTTTTTACGAGTTTGTCAATCTTGTTTTTTGCTGCAGAAAACAACCTGTAAGGTACCAAAGAACAGGTCGGGTTGCAAACTCCTCCAACTTCAATTCAGACGCAAAGAAAAAACCTGGACGCAAAACTTTGCTTGAATTTTAGCGTAAAATATGACAGGCTCTGCTCGTGTTCAACCAAACAACCAACCTGCAATCGGAGGCTTAGCGCTATGAAATATGTTGCCGACCTGATGACCCGGGATATTTTCCCCTTAAAATACGACCAGACTTTGAATGTTGTCCGTCTCCTGATGCGGACAGTCCATATCCGCCACGTCCCGATTCTGGATAAAAATGAGAAATTCATCGGCCTCTTGAGCCATCGGGATCTTTTGGCCTATTCAATTTCCAAGCTGGCCGATATAAACCCTTTGGAGCAGAAAGAGATCGACCGCCATATTCCGATCAAGGATGTCATGCGCACCGAAATCGCCACGACTACGGAAAACACGAAATTAATCGATGCCATTAAAATGATGATGCAAAACAAATTCGGCTGCCTCCCGGTAGTCGACAGTGAAAAGAACCTTAAAGGAATAATCACCGAAGAGGATATCAGCCGATTGGCAATAAGACTGCTGGAAAAAGAGGATGAGCGCCGGAAACTTGTCCAGATTAAATAAAACAAATCTTCAGTTTGAGGGATTGACAAAAAAGCAGATCATAGATACTTTGCTTGCACTGAAACGGGGCTGATTCCCCGGTGAACAAGAAAAAAATCCAAGGAGAGATATATTATGCAGACTGTAACTATTCAGAACGGCAGAGAGCGAACCGCTGTAAATGAATTTATCTACAGCGTCTATAACTGGATGGCGGTAGGACTGGCGTTAACCGGTTTCGTCGCTTATTTTGTGGCCAACAGTGAAGCTATGATGGGGCTCATTTTCGGCAACAAACTGGTTTTCTACGGGCTGATCTTCGGTGAGCTCGGGCTGGTTTTCACGTTGGCGGCACGAATCGACAAACTCCAGCGCAGTACGGCCATAGGACTCTATATTCTCTATGCCGTCTTGAACGGCGCCACCCTGTCGACTATTTTTCTGCTTTATGCGCGTTCGACGATCACCTCAACCTTTTTCATCTGCTCCGCGACCTTCATCGTCAGTAGCGGCTACGGAATGATTACCAAAAAAGATCTGACCTCAATGGGAAGTTTCCTTTTTATGGGGCTTATCGGCATTATCATCGCCTCAGTCGTTAATATGTTTGTCCAGAGCTCCCAAATGAGTATGATAATCAGCTACATCGGGGTTCTCGTCTTTGTCGGGCTTACCGTCTATGACACCCAGCGTCTCAAAGAGTTGGCTCTGACCCAGGAGGAGGCCAACGGCAAAGGGGCAATCATGGGGGCTTTAACCCTCTATCTTGACTTCATCAACCTCTTTATAATGATGCTCCGCATCGTCGGCGGCGGTCGGGATTAAATAAACATTAAATAAGCATTAAATAAGCATTAAATAATTAAAAGATCCGGTCCTGATCCAGGGCCGGATCTTTTAATCCGGCCTCCCTGAATGCCGTTTTCCGCAGACGACAACTGTCACATAAACCGCAGGGTTTACCTTCCGCTCCCGGATCATAACAACTGATCGTCATCCCGTAGTCAACCCCCAAAGCTGTCCCCCGCTGAATAATCGCGCTTTTTTTCATTTCTAAAAGAGGGGCCTGCAAGCGAAAATAATCGCTGTTTTCGATACCCTGCCGCGTCCCCAGATTGACGGCTTTCTGCATCGCCGCGAGATATTCAGGCCGACAGTCGGGATAACCGCTGTAATCTAGGGCATTGACCCCGATAAATATATCCCGGGCCCCGACAACTTCAGCCCAGGCGGCGGCATAAGCCAGGAAAATCGTATTGCGGGCCGGAACATAGGTTGCCGGAATGACCGCTTCCGCCCCCAGATCGGCACCGGTTTTCGGTACGGCCACAGTTTTATCCGTCAACGCCGAGCCCCCGATCAATCCCATATCGATATTCAGAACCAGATGTTTGCGGGCGCTGAAAAACTCAGCCAGCCGCTTAGCCTTTTCAACTTCGATATCCTGACGCTGACCATAATGAAAACTCAAACAAAACAGCGTAAAACCCAAATCGTCAGCAATCGCCGCCACCGTTGCCGAATCAAGCCCGCCGCTTAATAAGACCACCGCTTTTTTGCCTTCATACATTTCAACACACCTCAAATTATTTAACGCCCCCGGTCACAATCCGGCCACAACCGGGTATGCAGTTGGAGCTGCAGCCTTGCGTTGACCTGATGCTCAAGCATCAACTCGGCCAGGCGCGCCGGAGCAAAACTGCTGACTACGGGACTGAAAATAGTCTCAAGTTGACCGATCTCAGCTTTATGTTGCGTGAGAAAATCAAGACTCCAGAAAAAATCAGCTTCATCAACCATTACAAATTTAAGCTGGTGGTGGGGCTGCAGCAGTGTCAGATTTGCAACATTAAAACCAGTCGCAACCTTACTGCCCGGAGTTTTGACATCAATTATAAAAAAAACCCCAGGATCAATACCGGCAATACTCAAGGAGCCGTTGGTTTCAAGCAGAACCGTAAAATTTAAATCAAGCAGTTTATCAACCAATCCCGCGACCTCCGGCTGCAGCAAAGGCTCGCCGCCGGTGATTTCAACCAGGGACACCTGATATCCTGCAAGCCGGGCGACAATCTCGGCCACTGAAACCATTTCACCGGCCACTGGCGACCGGGCATAGCCGGTATCACAGTAGGAACAATCAAGATTACAGCCCGCCAGACGCACAAATAAACAAGGGAGTCCCGCGAACGTGGACTCCCCTTGCAGAGAATAAAAAATTTCGCTCAGATTGAGCATATAATTACCGATATTCTCTTAAGTAGTCGACCTTAAATCAAAACCTATTTTTTCTTCGACTGCATCATGATTACGATCGGACTGGCAATAAAGATTGAAGAATAAGTACCAACGAAGACCCCGACCAACATAGCGAAAGCAAAATCATGAATCACACCGCCGCCCAGGAAAAACAGACTGACCAGCACCAGTATCGTGGTTAATGATGTCAGAATCGTGCGGCTCAGGGTCTGATTAATTGAGTCGTTAATCGTCTTCAGGAAGTCAGATTTCCCGGATGAGCCTTTCATATTTTCCCGAATCCGATCATAAACCACAATCGTATCATTGAGCGAATAACCGACAATTGCCAGCAGGGCGGCGACAATCGGCAGGGAAAACTCTTTATCGAGAAGGGCAAACATCCCCACGGTAATGCTTACATCATGAATCAAAGCCACAATCGCCCCGACGGCAAAACGCAGTTCAAAACGAAATGTAACATAGATCAAAATCCCGATCATAGCATAAATTATCGCCAGCAGTCCCTGCCGGCGAAGATCCTTACCGACCTTGGGGCCGACCATTTCAACCCGGCGGATATCGACATTTTCCGCCCCGAAAGCCTTATCGAGAACAGCTTTAATTCTATCCGAAAGCCCGACCAGATTTGAGTCTGATTTCTCCACCCGAATCAGGAATTCATGTGTCGTCTCACCTTCAAACTGCTGGATCGAAGCATCACCCATATTGATTTCGGTCAAAGCGTCACGAATTTGATCGGAATTTAAATCCTTGGTAAAGCGTACCTGAACCATGGTTCCGCCGGCAAAATCAATCCCGTAATTCAAACCGCCCCGCACAACCAGGGCCGCCATGCCTATCAGAATGGCAATTGCGGAAATCATCATAAATAAACGACGTTTGCCGACAAAATCGACATTCATCTTGTCTGAATTTAGAAACTGCATAAAAATACTCTCCAGGAAGCGGGCTCTGTTCCCGCGTTAGTACCTTACAGGTTATTTTCGGTTTGAAAAAACAAGAAAATGTTCTGATAAGAGTACTTATTTGCGGGCCGAAAAGGCCCGATTGGGTTGCGGGATCTGTTCCCGCATTAGATACTTAATTTTTTCAACGGACGACGTTCGGCAACCATATCAAAAACCAGATGAGTCACAAAAATCGCCGTGTAAAGGCTGGATAATATCCCAACCGAAAGCGTAACCGCGAAACCTTTAATCGGCCCGGTACCATATTGATAAAGCACAATCGCGGCAATCAGGGTGGTAATATTGGCATCCATAATTGTCAGAAAAGCTTTACTGTAACCACTGTCCAGGGAAGCTCTCGGGGTTTTACCCAGACGTAGTTCTTCCCGGATACGTTCAAAGATCAGAACGTTGGCATCAACCGCCATACCGATTGTCAAAACAATCCCGGCAATCCCGGGCAAAGTCAGAGTCGCCTGCGCCAATGCCAGAATACTCATTATAAACAGAAGATTCAGAATCAGGGCGATATTGGCAACCAGACCGCTCAAACGATAGTAAGCGACCATAAAAACAACGACCAGGACAAAACCGACCACCATTGAAACCAGGCCTTTACGGATTGAATCCCGGCCTAAAGAGGGACCGACGGTACGCTGTTCAAGGATTTTAATCGGCGCCGGCAGGGCCCCGGCTCTTAAGACAATCGCGAGATCATGGGCCTCTTTGGCCGAGAAACGGCCACTGATCTGGGCCTGGCCACCGGAAATACGCTCCTGGATAACCGGAGCCGAATAAACATTTTTATCGAGAATAATCGCCAGCCGCCGCTTGACATTGGCCGCGGTAATCTGATCAAAAAGTTTCGCGCCCTGGGAATTAAATTTCATCGAAACATAAGGCTCGCCGAACTGGCTGTTGAAACTCACTCTCGCGTTGGAGATATATTCACCCGTCATCAGGCTCTTCTTCTCCAGGACAAAGGGGCGTTTGCCGACAATCGCGTTGGTTTCGGGATCCCGGGTCTGCTGGTAAAGCACCTCAAAGTTTTCGCCAAGTTCGGCATCGGTTACTTTGGCCGGATCAAACTTGTCACTGACCAATTTAAACTCGAGCAAAGCCGTCTTCCCGATCAGGTTAATCGCGCGGCGCGCATCTTTAATCCCCGGCAGCTGTACCAGTATTCGATTATTGGCCTGAACCCGGATTTCCGGTTCGGAAACCCCGAATTGATCAATCCGGTTGCGCATGGTTTCAACGGCCTGATCCAGAGCCAGTTTTTCCGTACGCTGACGCTCTTTATCACTTACTTTATAGAGCAGAACCGATCCTTGCGTCGACATATGATCCCAGATCGGATAGTGACTACTTAAAAAGTTAAGCGCTTTCTCAATATCGGCGGAATCATCAAGTTTTACGCGGATAACCCCGGGTTCGGACTGGGTGACCTCAGCAACCTTAATCTTGTCATCAAGCATAGCCTTTTTGACATTATTGGTCATCCGGTCGGTGGCCGCCTGCATTGCCTTTTCGACATCGACTTCCATCAAAAGGTGGATACCGCCCTGGAGATCCAGCCCGAGATGAATCTTGTCGGTCGGGAAAACCGCCCCCCACCACTTCGGCACACTGTCAGACATGGTCGGAACCAGGTATATCAGCGCTAAAACGACTGTCACAATAACTATTGCCAGCCTCAGTTTAATACTCTTAATCATTAGTTTTCCTCGTTCACAACCGACATAATCTGACCGCGGACAATCTTGATTCTCACCTTTTCGGCCACTTCAAGCGTTACAAATCTTTCGGAAACATTGGTGATTTTTCCGAAGATTCCTCCGGACGTCACCACATTGTCGCCGCGTTTCAGGTTGCTTAACAAAGCTTTATGTTCCTTCTGTTTCTTCTGCTGCGGCCGAATCAACAGAAAATAGAAAATCACGAACATTAAAATCAACGGAATAAAAGATTTAAGACCTTCCATCCCGGACGCGGCACCACCGGCCGCTCCACCTTGAGCCATCGCAAACGCTACACCTAACATCTGATTCCCCTTTTTAGTTTTTGAGATAAATAAATTAAAAACGCTGCTACAACACACCCATTCAGCCAAATTTTACCTCCCTTTTTTCAGGAGGATTCGGCCGAACAGTTACAAAAAAGCTATAAATCCGACTCTTTATAAGCGGTCAGAAAACTCTTTTTAAACTGCTGGAACCTGCCGGCTTCAAGGGTTGAGCGCATATCCGCCATCAACTGATTGTAAAAATACAGGTTATGGATCGTCGCCAACACCGAAGATAATATCTCTTTACTTACAAAAAGATGCCTAAGATAAGCCCGACTGAAATTACGGCAGGTATAACAGTCACATTTATTATCAATCGGGCCCTGATCTTCCCGAAAACGGGCCTGTTTGATGGTCAAAGGGCCCCGGCGGGTAAAATACATTCCATTACGGGCATTGCGGGTCGGCATCACACAATCAAACATATCCAGACCGGCGGCCACCGCCACCAGAAGATCTTCAGGGGTCCCGACCCCCATCAGATAACGCGGGGTCAATTCCGGCAGCAGCGGCCCGAACTCCCGGACCACATCATACATCACCTGTTGGCCTTCACCGACGCTCAAACCTCCGAGCGCGTAACCGTCAAAGCCGACATCCACGGTTTTTTCCAGACTTAACTTACGCAACTCAGGATAAACGCTGCCCTGAACAATCCCAAAAAGCAGATTATCCGGACGTTTCCGGGCCGTTTTTGAACGCTCAGCCCAGCGGGCGGTCAATTCGAGAGAATCAAGAGCCTGCTCAGGGGTTGCCGGATGCGGCGTACATTCGTCAAACGCCATAATAATATCAGCGCCCAAAGCCTCCTGAATCGCGATCGACGACTCCGGTGAAAGCTGATGGCTACTGCCGTCAATCGGTGAACGGAAAGTCACTCCGCCCTCTTCGATCCGGCGCAGCGCAGAGAGGCTGAACACCTGAAAGCCGCCGCTGTCGGTCAGCAGCGGCCCACTCCAGCCCATAAATTTATGGACGCCGCCGAGTTTTTTTATCAACTCCGGGCCGGGACGCAAAAACAGATGATAGGTATTCGCCAGGATTATCTGGGCCTGAACCTCCTCCGTAAGCTGTCGCGGAGTTAACCCTTTAACTGTCGCCTTGGTCCCGACCGGCATAAAACACGGGGTTTCAACTACCCCGTGGGCCGTCATCAACTGTCCGCGCCGCGCAAAACCCGCGGCTTCTCTTTGCAGAATTTTAAATTCAGCCATGATTACGGCTCTATCAACATTGCGTCACCATAACTGAAAAAACGATACCCAAGTTCTATGGCCCGCCGATAGGCGGCCATAATGGTTTCATGGCCGGCAAAAGCTGAAACCAGCATCATCAGGGTTGAAGCCGGCAGATGAAAGTTTGTCAATAATGCGTCAACCATGTTAAACTTGAAACCGGGATAGATGAAGAGATCACACATCCCGGCAGTCCGGCCGGTTGCCGCATAGTATTCCAAAGTCCGGGTCACCGTACTGCCCACGGCAATCAAACGCCCGTTACTGTTCTTCAAATCGTAAAGTTTTTTCAGAGTCGCTGCCGGAATCTGAAAATATTCGGAATGAATCCGATGGTCTTCAACTTTTTCGCATCTTACCGGGGCAAAGGTTCCGGGCCCGACATGCAGGGTTATGAAGGCGCGATCAACCCCTTTTTGTTCAAGGGCGCTGAAAACCGCCTCCGTAAAATGAAGCCCGGCCGTCGGCGCGGCCACGGCTCCTGAAGCCGCGGCATCGGCAAAAACCGTCTGGTAGGCCCTGCTGTCGTCACCGTCCGGCTGCCGTTTGATATAGGGCGGCAACGGCATCTGACCGAGTTTTTCAATCAACCCGGTCACCGAAGACCCGCTTTTGCTGGTCAGAGAAAGCAGCCCGGTCTCCGGCCCCGACGGACTGAGCACTTCACCTTCAAGGCCGGAACCGAAATCTATCTTCTGCCCGGAACGTACCCTTTTTGATGACTTGAAAAGGGCATGCCAGACCGAGCCGGTTTCACAAGCTGTGGACTTATCACCGGCCAGGCGTACCAAAAAGGCTTCAACCCGGCCGCCGGTCGCCTTATACCCGTGCAGGCGTGCCGGAAACACCCTGGTATTATTAAGCACCAGCAAATCACCGGGTTCAAGATAATCCACCAGTTCACTGAACCGGGCATCTGTAAAACCTTGCCCGAATCGCTGGAGCCGCAACAGGCGTGAGCTGTCCCTTTCCGGTAAAGGATACTGAGCAATCAGCTCAGGCGGCAGCTTATAATCAAATAAAGCAACATCCATAAATATTTTAAAGTGACCCGCTGCAAAGCCATTGACGGGCACCGGTTTTGACGCCAGTCAAAGCGACCCGCCTATAAAGCACAACTGCCCGTTTAAGTCAACCGGAATTCAGCCGGCGGGGGTTCTCGGAGCGGAATTTTTATTTCAGAAAACATTGACAACGTAGAGTAGAAAAACACCGGCAAGCATTGCCAGAAGACCAAAAAGCCGCAAAGATTTTTCCGGCTGTTCCTTGATCATTGCCAGAGTCTTTTTAACCGAACCCGGAGCAATAAAATAGGGCATTCCTTCAAGAACCAGAGCCAGGCCCAAAGCTGTAAGAAAATACTTCATCAAACCTCACTGTTTTATCGCCGTCGTATCAATTTTCAGACTTTTCGCTTTTTTCAGATTTTTCGCTTTTTTCAAAGTCGGCAAAGCATTCAACTTACGTTTCAGCTCACGTTTGACCGCGGGATCAGACTCCCAGGCCAGAAGATCACGGTAGAGTTTTTCGAGCTTGCCTTGACCGGCCCCCGGCTTGCGGCCCCGCGCCCGCGCCTCATAAATGCTCACCAGACGCAAGGCCGCAAGGTATTTAAAATCTTTGCTGTTTTCAGCGTAAAGTGTTTCAAATGCCACCCGGGCTTCCACCGGTTCATCACTACGATAACAGGACTCGGCCAGCAGAAACTTGACCCGTTCACCCTGCCGGCCGGCAAGCTTAAGCTTGTCAAGCCAGATCAACGCGGGCAAAGCCTTGACATATTCCTGATTGTGAAACAGGTGTTCAGCCACCAGTATAACCAACTCCGGCGATACCTTTAATAATTTTTCATCTTCACGCCGACCCAGGGAAAAGTTCGTCATAACCTCTTCAGCGACCCACTCATCCAGGGCGGCCGCCGCCTTGATCTTCGGCGCCAGGTTATGGAGCGTAACCAGTATCCTTATCCTGACCGCCGCCGCCTTGTAATGAGCATAAAGCGAGCGATAGAAATCAACCGCGGCACTGAAACGACCCAGTTTAATCAGGCAGTTACCTGCAATATCAGCAAGAACAAGCCGGCGCTTGTCACCGGTGCCGGCAGCTCTGTCCGTATCGTAAGCCGGCAGTTTCGCCGGAACATAGCGCAAAATCTCCCGACATTTATTCAGCCGGCCGAGCGCAACAATAAAGGGGAAATAAAGTTTTTCATCCGACCAGAATTGAGCTTTTTCCGCCGACAGTTTCCGCCCGGCGGCAACCACCCCCCGATAGTCCCGCAGTTGATAATCAAGCCGAAGAAGCGACTCCAGGCAGATTATCCGGGGAGTGGTTCCCGGCGTATGCAAAGAGATTAAAGCCTCAAGCCAGCCTTTCAGCGCCTTTTCCCGACCTTTTTTGCCATCGACAGCAACCAGCAAATCATAAACCGCGATTTTATCCGCTTTGCCTAAAGGAAGCTCCAGAACCCGGATCAGGGTATCACGAATTTTGCCTGGTTGTTCAGCGCCCCGCAAGCAATCCGCGGTCAGCTGCAGAGCCGCAACAATTCTTTCAGAATCTATTTCCGCCGGCGGAATCCGCAGCCATTGCCGGATCGTTTTCAACATCAGCGCACCTTTTTCAAGATGCCAGGCCGATTCCACGATAAGGGCGTACAGATCCTGCTTATCTTTGGAGGTCAGTGAATATGCAGCCGCATGATCACTGATTTTCAACAGCACCGGCAGGGCGGCGGCGTAATCCTTAAGATTATAATCCGTAAGCCCCGCCATCCAGTAAAAGGCCTGCCGGTCCAGACGCAGGCTCTGCGCCCGTTTGGAATCTATCAGCGGCCGCAGAACTGAAAGCTGCCGCTTTACGGCCGCGTATTCCCGCTCGGCAAAAAAAAGCCGCGCTAAAGCAAACCGGGCCCGCAATGCCGCATCACTTTTGCCGTAGTTCTTTATGGTTTTTGCAAAAAGCTCACGCGCCGACCGGCGCTCACCGGCACGCAGAAAGCATTCAGCAATACTAAGTTGTAAGGTCGCGGCATCAATCTTAAAATCAGCCCTCCTGAAAGGCTGCTTAATCCGGTCAAATGCCGCTGCCGCCTTAAGGCAGGAGCCGGTTTTAAGAGAGCATAAAACCAATACCAGCCGGGCCCGGGTCGCCATTTTGGAATCCGGATAGTGCGCAAGAAACTGCTCCAGTTCCGAGCCCGCAAAATCATATAAGCCATCGGCAAAAGCGCCGAAGGCAACCCGGGCATCATCACATTCACCGGCCGCGGCATCCGGCACCCGGACCGCGGCAACAACAGAGAACAGGATTACAATAAAAAGAAAAAAGGCGAGTAGACGCGACAAAGCCTGCTACCTGAAGTCAAAAAATTTTTAAGCACCGACATAACTATTCAGCTAATGCGGGAACAAATCCCGCAACCCAAGCGACCTTATTATGACCCGCAAATAAGTACTCTTATCAGAACATTTTCTGATTATTAAATCTTGTTTTTTAGCGCAGAAAATAACCTGTAAGGTACTAATGCGGGAACAGATCCCGCAACCCAAACAGGGCCTTTTCGGCCCGCACCCAAGGGCACTTCCGATGGTCGCAAATAAGTACTCTTATCAGAACATTTTCTGGATATTAAATCTTGTTTTTTGGTACAGAAAATAACCTGTAAGGTACTAATGCGGGAATAAATCCCGCAACCCAAACAGGGCCTTGCGGCCCGCACCCAAGGGCACTTCCGATGGTCGCACCCCAAGGGCACTTCCGTTGGGCGCAAATAAGTGCTCTTATCAGAACATTTTCTTGTTTTAAAACAAGAAAATAACCTGTAAGGCACTAAACTTTAATTACCGTGTTAATGGTCTTTGATAACAAACAAACAGATGCCTGTCAAACCGGATTCAATAATATTTTCCCAGGACAAGCCTTATATCCGGGCCGGCCGACGACATTGTTCTTGACAGAAAAAGTGCGCTGATGATAGGGAATCAGGTTTTAATAAATCAAATCTGAATCATATCATACAGGGAGTGCTACTGCTGATGGAGCAAACGCCGTTCAACAAGCAAGCAGATTCTACGACTGCAGATAACGAGGCCGCAACCGCGGAGCCGGCGGCACCGGAAACCGACGACGACCAGGAAAACCGGGCAAAGGCCACGAGCGACGAGGCCGCGGATTCACCCCCGCAAGACGACCAAAAAACCCGAAATTCAACCCGGCCCCAGGCGAAAGGGGTTGCCGCACTTTTTGAAAAAGAGGAGCTCAAAGATCTCCTGCGCAGCTATCTGGTAGCCATCTTTGTCATTGAAGGTTTTATATTTTTCGTCAGTTTTCTGAGCCAGATCGGGCCGGAAGCGGCCCCCTTCCCCTGGAAATCATACTTTTTTGCCGCCTTCACCATCCCGCTAACCATAACTTTTCTGCTCGGCATTATTGTATTAAGCTTCGACCGCTATATATTCGGCCATCAGGGGATCAGCGATGAAGTCAGTGATATTTTCCAGGCCGCCTCCGAAACCCGGAGCCGGATTCAGAAATTTCACGCCTCGCTCTATGTGATCCGCCAGTTTCCTTTTCTGCTCGGACTCCTTTCGCTGCTGGTCCTTTCAGTGGTCGCTTACAAATTGAACGATATTTTAGTTGTCGTCGGCCATGTCGGCGAACGCACCGCGCACTACCTCTTTATCGGCCTCGCAGTGCTGCTGGCGATCTCGGTTGTCATCGGCCTGATCTGGATGTTTTTAAGCTACAACCTGCGCAAAAAGACTCTCGAATATGAGTTTCAATATAAAAAAGAGGTCATCGAAAAAACCGGTATGGTTCTGCTCGGTTCGGATCGGGTTATGAATCAGAACGGCCGGGTACTTTCATTCAACGGTTTACGGGAGTTAACCGGCAAAAAACCGCCTGACAGCGGCGACGATAACGATGATACCATAGTTATCGACCAGTCTTAAGCCGATGGGATTGGCCAAAACCGGATTAAAACTGATTCTGCTTTGCGCACTGTTCATCCCGGCCGCCTGCTGTCGACCGGCAGCAAGCCTGATTCCGTCCAAAAAGTCTGCGGCGAAACCACCTGCTGATTGCTGGCTTCTTAAACCGGTAAGTTATCAACTTAGGCACAGCGCCGAACTTAAGTTCCGAAATAAACAACAGTTTCTTGAAGGTTTTATGGAACTTGATTTGCGGCGGCGGCAAGCTCGTCTGGCAATTTTTACCGGCCTGGGCGTAACTTTGCTTAATCTTGAGATTAAACCGCAAAGTTTCAGCTTTACCGATAGCGGCCCGCACAACCGCAAAGAAAAGCGCTTTGCCGCCGCGGTTGCCGGGGCGGTCGGAAAGATATTTTTTTCACTAGGCGATTATCAGCAGGGAAAATCAGAAATCACCGTAAAGTTCCGGCCCGGACCTGAAGGTACCGAGCTTTACAAAATCGGGACGCAGCCGGCCGCTTCCGGATGGGAAGTTACCTACGCCGATTACCATAATTATAATTGCGCCCGGCTCCCGCGACGCATTGTTCTCCGGAATAACCGGCCCAAATTTAAGTTAACTCTCCGGCTCCTTACAGCCGACATCCTGAAAAAGTGATCCGCCAAAAAACAGCCCTGAAAGAGCTCAATAATGATCCGTGACGAAATTGCGAAAACCGCGGCAACCACCCTGAAATCAAACGCCCCGGACACCGGTTCGCAGGATTTTTATCTCAGCGCTGATTTTATCGGTTTTCACGGCCACTTTCCCGGCTATCCCCTGCTCCCGGCAATGCTGCAGGCGCTTTTCGGGGTTATGGTATCTGAAAAAATCACCGGAGAAAAACTTATCTTAAAAAAACTTGCTAAAGCAAAATTTACGACTCAGATCAAACCGGAGGACACGATTTCGGTTAGCAGCAAAATTATTAAAAATCCAGGTGAACCGGCAGAAATCACAATAAAAGCTCAAGTCGTAATCACTGTGGCTGAAAAAAAGGCCGCGACGATGACGCTTTTACTGGAACCCGTTTAACGATAATGAAAAAACATCCATTTAAAATATACCCCAACACCCCGCCGCCGCTTGCTTTCGCGGTTTCGAGAAGAGTCCGTTTTGAAGAAGTCGATAGTTTGGGGATTGTCTGGCACGGCCGCTATCCGAGCTATTTTGAAGATGTCCGCGAAGCTTTAGGCGATAAATTCGGCATCGGCTACCTTGATTTTTTTCGCGAAAAAGTCGCGGCCCCGTTGCGGCAGCTCCATTTTGATTATTTAAAACCGCTGCGCTTACGGGAAAACTTCACCATCAAGGCGCAACTGCACTGGTCCGAAGCCGCCCGGCTTAATTTAACCTATGAAATCATTAATGAACAGGGTGAGTTAACCACTTCCGGTTACTCAATTCAGATGATGGTCGAGCCCCGGGAGCAAACCGTACTGATGGTTCCGCCGCCCTTTTTTCAAGCCTTTCTCAAACGCTGGCAAGAGCAGAAATTTGCGGGCTGAAACCATTATGCCTGAAGTTTTCATTGTCAGCGCGGAAACCGTTTCCGCACTCGGAAATACCCGTGCGGAAACCTGGAAGAACTTGCTGGCCGGAAAATCAGCGGCCGCACCGATCTTACACTTTAACACAGCCCCCTACTACTGTAAGAAAGCCGCCACGATTAAAGATATTGCCGGCAACGCCCCCGCTTCCAGTCGGCTGACATTACTTTTGCAAAGATTATTCAAGTCGCTGCCCAAGAATCTCCCGGAAGGCTGCGGATTAATCGGCTCAACCCTGAAAGGGGGCCTGGATCTCCAGGAAAAACGCTGGCGGAAAACCGATGACTCCGCCCCCGCTAACCGCCCCCCTGAACCCCGTGAACCGCTGCCGCTGACTACGGCAAAATTTATTGCCGCCCATTACAAAATTAAAGAGCCCGGATTAATCATTAATGCCGCCTGCGCCTCGTCAACTATCGCCTTAAGCCGGGCCGCGAACCGAATTGCCTCAGGTTTTGCTGACTGCATTCTGGTCTGGGGAGCTGAAATTATCTCTGAATTTGTGTTTGCCGGCTTTGCTTCAATCAAAGCCTTGACTCCGGACGACTGCCGCCCCTTCGATCAGCAGCGCAACGGTTTGATGCTCGGCGAAGGCGCCGCGGCCCTTTTGCTGATGTCGGCCGCGAAAATGCGGGAAACCGGTTTAAAACCGCTCGCCAAAATCAGCGGCTGGGGCGTCGCCAACGATGCTGTCCATCTCACCGCCCCGGCAGCCGACGGCCACGGTCTCGACAATGCCTGCTGCCGGGCTTTACGCAGAGCGTCACTAAAACCGAAAGATATTGCCGCGATTAATGCCCACGGTACCGCGACCGTTCATAATGACAACATGGAGCTTGCCGCTTTCAACAAACTTTTTCGCGGCCTCGATAAACAGAAAAAAATTCCGCTCCACTCGGTTAAAGGCGCTCTCGGCCATACCCTGGGTGCCGCCGGAGTCCTGGAAACCTGTATCGCCGTCAACACGCTTGAAGAACAACGCCTGCCGCCGACAGTCGGCCTGATCAAACCGGAAACCGCAATCTGCAACCGGATAGCCCCGGAAATCCAGCCCTTTTCCGGCAACCACCTGCTTATCACCAACTCCGGTTTCGGCGGCGTCAATGCGGCGCTGATTCTCCAAAAAGCTGATTCAGAAAAACCCGTGCAAGGATGAAGTCTTAAAATGCTTAAAGTGCTTAAAGCGCAGATTGCCGGAATCGGCTGGGTCAGCGCCGCGGGCTCGGGCCGGGGGCGCTGGGACAAGGCTCCCGACTGGCCCGTGGGGACCCCGGCGGTGCCGACCTCCATTTTAAAATCAATCAAGGGCGGCTCGCGTTTCGGCCGGCTTGATCTCTTCTCCCAGATCGGGGTTGCGGCTATCGGTCTGGCTTTACAGGATGCCGGGTATCTGCCGCCCCCGGTTAATCAGCCGACGACCGGCAAGCAGCCGGCAGAACCCAAACCGGCAAGCATCGGTTTGATCTGCGCGACCACCAGCGGCAGTTCGCTTACCGACTATGATTTCTTTAAGAGCGTAAAAGAGGCCCCGCACCTTGCCAGCCCCGGACTTTTCGTCTATACTCTGGCGACCAGTTTCTTAGGCGAAGCGGCTTTGCGTTTTGCGCTGACCGGCTTAACCATGGCCGTCATAGAAGAAAAACCCAACGCCACCGCTGCGGTTTGTACTGCGATCGAAGAGTTAAACTGCGGTGATGATGAGATAATGGTTGTCGGAATCTGCAATCTTTTTCCTGAAAAAAGCAACGCCCCGCAGGTTTCCGGCGCCCTGTTTCTGGTCCTTGCAAAAGAGAATGCCGCCGGCAGCCTGCCGGAAGATGAACGCAAAATAATCTTAAGCTGCGAGCCGCAAACCCAAACTCTTTACTGCAACAATCAACCCTGCCCGGATATCTTCTCTTTATGTAAGATTATCTGCAGCAGTTAACGGGAAATAAAACTATTTCAGGCCGGCTTTTATCTGTGTCTATCCGTGTTCATCTGTGGTTCAATCTAATGCGGGAATAACTCCCGCAACCCAAACAGGGCTTTGTGGCTCGTACCCCAAGTACACTTCCGCTGGCCCGCAAATAAGTGCTCTTATCAGAACATTTTCTTGTTTTAGAACAAGAAAATAACCTGTAAGGCACTAATGCGGGAACAATCTCCGCAACCTAATCGGGCCTTTTTGGCCCGCAAATAAGTCCTCTTATCAGAACATTTTCTGGATATTAAATCTTGTTTTTTGGTGCAGAAAATAACCTGTAAGGTACTAAAAAAGTTTAAACCACAAATGACCACGGATGAACACAGATTTAATAATTATTTGGGCCAAGTTTTTTCAGCGTCTCTGCGCCTCTGCGCGAGAACTGCTTTTATTTCGCGCAGAGGCGCAGAGTCGCTGAGGAAAAACATATATTTA
>WFRP01000153.1 GCA_015486505.1 Pseudomonadota bacterium
AATTATGTGATTTTTATCTGTGTCTATCCGTGTCCATCTGTGGTTCAACAAAAAAATAGAAACCACAGATGAACGCAGATAAACACAGATTTGGTTCCTCTCACGTTACTTGTATATATGTGGCCGCGATAGCGGTGTGGGATGCTTTTTAAGATTGCAAGCAAAGGTTTTGACTGGTTTTGGCACATCATCATAGAAAAAAAGAGCTGCCGCGGTGGCAGCGTTGGTGCCGGTGGGCCTGGTATCTGCTCGCGATTTTATTGACGGCCTTTGTTTTTGTCAAGTTGCCGCACCGGATTACCCTGAGAATTTTACCCCGGCTGCTGCGTTTAACGCTTATGGTGGGCGCGGCAACCTTTGTCGGTACGGTTTTCGAGATTCGCAACTGGACCGGTTTTGCCCGGTTTCTCTTGAAGCCGTTGATAAATTTTGCCCGGCTGCCGCAGATTGTCGGGGCGGCGATGATTACGGCGCTTTTTTCCAATTATGCCGCCGGCGGAATTTTGGCCGGATCCTATGCCGAAGGCCGGATAACCCGTTTTGAGATGCGGGTCGGGGCGATCTGTAATTCGTATGCCGCCTATGTCTCGCACTCCTTCCGGGTAATGTATCCGGTAATCGGCGCCCTCGGTCTGCCGGGGGTTTACTATTTCGCTTTGATTTTCGGGTCGGGGCTTTTAATTACGCTGACCACTTTAACTGTCAGTCGTTATCGGCCGCAATCCGCGATTTCAATAGACAGCGATTTCGCCGCTGCCTACCTTGATGAAAAAGCTGCGCCCCCTGCGCCCCGGAAGCGGCCCTCCTGGCCGCAGACCCTGGTGCAGGCCGGAATCAGAAGCCGCGAAATTTTAATCCGGGTACTCTGGGTGACAATTCCGCTTTATCTGCTGGCCGCGTATTTGAATCATATCGGAATTTTTAAGGTCTGGAAAGAGTTTGTTCCGGCGGTGGCGGCGCCTTTTTTCCCGCCGGAGGTCTTAACGATTATGGCGGCCCGGCTGGGGGGGCTGGTCAGCGCGGCCGGGGTGGCATTTGAGATGTACAGTCACGGCAGTATCGGCTGCGCCCATATCCTTTTGGCTCTGCTGGCCGGTAATCTGATTACCAATCCGGTGCGGATGCTGCGGCGCAACCTGCCGACGGCAATGGGGATTTTCCCCCCCCGGGACGGTTTTTTTATTGTAACGGTCATGCAGTTAAGCCGGCTGTTTTTTGTCGTGCTTTATATCGCTGTACTTATTGCCTGGCTCTATCTGCGGCAGGGTTAAAGCTATGAATGGTTATCCGGTTAATCTTCTGTTGCAAAATCGACAATGCCTGGTGGTCGGCGGCGGAGCGGTGGCCTTGCGCAAGGCGACCCGGCTGCTGGAGGCCGGGGCCCGGGTCAAAGTGGTAGCGCCGGTCGCGGTTGCCGGTTTGCGTAAACTGGCCGCCGCCGGTCGGCTTGATTTGATTTTAAGTAAATGCGGCAAAGCTGATCTTAATGATGTTTTTCTGGTTTTTTTCGCGTCCGACGATCATTTTTTCAATAAAAAAATGCTGGAACAGGCGCAAAGTCAGCGTATTTTAAGCTGTGCCGTTGATGAAAACTGGGCGGCGGGTGATTTTATTACCCCGGCAAGCTGCCGAAATTCCGGGCTGCAACTGGCGATTGCCACCGGCGGTCAATCCTGTGTCCGCTCCAAATCGGTCAAAAATCTTTTAGCCGACCAGCTGCAAACCCTGGCTGCCGCGGTGACGCTGGTAACCTTTACGATTGACAGTGAGAAATCTGCCGATAAATCTCTTCAGGATCTGTCAGTTGCCGTGGCGGCGGCGTTGCAACTGGTTGTCGGCGTGCGCGAGTTTTGCCTTGATTTTGCCGTTAACCGTTTTGAAATTGCGGCTCTGCTCAGTAATGACAAATCGGTCAAGCGGCTTTTACGTTTGATTCTTGCCGATGCCGCCGGGGGAACCGGAGAAAAAATCAGTGAACGCTGCGGTTCAGATGCTTTTTTTCATCTTTGCCGGGAGTTTTCGCAAGCTAAAACGCCTCGTGCAGCCATTGCTGACGGCGGCGCTTACGCCCGGATCGGCAACGGTTTGCAAAAATTAAACTCTCTGTTAACGGAATTAATGGGGACCGAAACCTGTAAAGATGATCTTGAGAAAAAATGGCGGGAATATGCGGATTATTGTCGGAAGTTATAAACTTAAAGCTGTCGCTTTCTTGCTTGATGAGCTTGCCGGGTTCCTGCCGGGACTTGAATTTTTCCATCAGGAATTTGCTCCGGCCGCTGATTTGTGTGATTTAAGCAGACCGCTCGGCTCAAACCGGAGTTTTCCGGCGGATAAGCTGTTGGCGGCATTGTTAAATCAGCAAATTACAACCGCTGTTTACCGCCCGGAAATGCTGCCGGTCGAGTTGCCGGATGAGATCGATAGATTTTCTCTGCCGGAGCGTTATCTTGAATCCGGCTCCGACAAGCTCAATTTGGCCGCCGGTGGTCTGACTCTGCTGTTTCGGCGCGGCGATGCCGTTATGCCGGTTATTCGTAATCTTCTGCTGCCGCCGGTGATTTTTGCCGGGGCCGGAATCGGCGGTATTGATAACGTTACTTTGGGGGTTATGAATGCGCTTAAAGATTGTGATGTCTGTATCTATGACGCGCTGATTCCTGACGGCATCATCGATTTTCTGGCCGCTACGGCGGAAAAGATATTTGTCGGTAAACGCAGCGGCCGCCACTATAAGAAGCAGAAGGAAATCAACCGGATTTTGCTGGAACTTGGGAAAAGCGGTAAAAAAGTCGTCCGTTTGAAAGGCGGGGACCCTTCGGTATTCGGCCGGCTCGCGGAAGAGGTTAAGACCCTGCAGCAGGCGGGTCTTTCATTCCGGGTGCTGCCGGGGATTACGACGCTGAATGTCGCGGCCGCAAGCTCCGGTCTGCTGCCCTCCCGCCGCGGGGTCAACCGGGGTTTTACCGTCAGCACCCCGCGCCGGGCCGGAAGCCATACTTTCGTTCCGTTTTCAGAAAAGGAGCGGCAAGAGTCTTTCAATATCTATTATATGGCGGCAAATCTGGTTCCTGAAATAGTTTCGACCATGCTTGATGACGGTTTTTCCGCTGACTGGCCCATAAGTTTGATTTATGATGCCGGCAACTGGGACGAAACCGTGATTTGCGGTACCCTTGCCGATATCAAGGCCAAGATTTCGCGGCCGGATTTGCGCAAACGCCCGGCCCTGGTTATGACCGGTGCCGGCGCGGCGGCCGGCTACCTTTTTCAGACGAACGCGGCGCTGGAAAAAATGAAAATTATCGTTTGCGGCTTTGATCGGAAATCTTATCCGCCGGTGAAAAGAGCGATTGAAAATTACGGCGGCCGCTGTATGTTTGTTGATGCTGCCGCGGCCGGCGGGGCCGGGGAGGCGGATTTTCTGAAATCCGCTTATGAGGCGATTATTTTTCTCGATACTCAATCCCGGCGCGTTTTTTATGAAAAATTCGGCCCGGCCGCGTTAAGCGGCAAGTTTGTGGTTGCGGTTACGCTGACGGAAGATCGGCACTTGGGAAATCCAATGGCAGAAATTTCAGATGAATTTACGGATACGAGGCATACGTTTACTGCGTCTGATGTTGATGCCGCGGTATTGTCTTTGGCCGGTTATTTGAGTAATCGTAAAATTGAGCTTAAGTTTGATTCCATAATCAGGATGGAGAGTTGTAATGGCGGGTAAAGTCAATTGGAATATGTCGGGAAATGAAGTTGAAGCTGAAAGTTTTCGCCGGATTGATGCTGAGGCCCCGGCCCATAATTTCAGTGAAAAAGAGTGGCATATTGCCCGGCGGCTGATTCATACGACTGGGGATTTTTCGATTATCGCCGAGCTTAAATTGCGCCACGATCCGATCAAAGCCGGGCTTCAGGCGTTACGGGCCGGGGCGCCGATTTTCTGCGATTCGAATATGGCGCGCAGCGGGGTTTCGCTAGCCCGGCTGCGGCGGCTTAATTCCGCTTATGAAAAATCATCGCTGCATTGTTATATTGCCGACCCGGACGTGGCTGAGATTGCTCAAAAACGCGGTTGTACCCGGGCTCTGGCCGCGGTGGAAAAGGCGAAACCGATTCTGCAAGGGGCCATCGTTCTGATCGGCAACGCGCCGCTGGCTTTGGCCAATATCGTTCGTTTATCTTTGGAAGAAAACTTAAAACCGGCCCTGATTATCGGGATTCCGGTTGGTTTTGTCAATGTTACCGAAGCCAAGGAGATGCTCGGCGCGACCGATATTCCGCATATCGTTGTCGAAAAACGCCGCGGCGGCAGCGCCCTGGCCGTCGCCGCCCTGCACGGTATTATTGAAAACGCGTAACCATTTAGCCAAATCGGGGACGGGTGCGGTTTTTCTCCGCCAGGCGTTAAGATTTCCGTTTTTCCTTTAAGCTCGCTGCGCCCGCCTTGCAAAACTCGCTTACGCTCAAACAGTTGCAATGCTAATGGGCTCCCGCTCGCTTCCGAAAAATAACGAAATCGTTTCCGCAACCGCTTACGAAAAACCGCCCTCTCCTCCTCCTGAAAGCGGGGAGATTAAATTTAGCGGAATAGTTATGAAAACGCCTAAATTGAAAAAACTATGACTCGAAAAGCAACCGAATCTTTACGCTGCGGTTTTACCACCGGGGCGGCCGCGGCGGCGGCCGGGGTTGCGGCTTATCGTTTTGCCGTTGAAAATAAGTTGCCGGCAACGGTTGATTTGCTTTTTCCCGACGGCCGGATTCGGGAATTTGCGGTTACGCCAGCCGGGAGCGGGGCAGCCCAGATCATAAAAGATGCCGGTGACGACCCGGATATTACGGATAAAGCCCGGATCAGCGCGATTTTCACATTTCTGGAAGCTGGAACCTTGCTCCCGGAAGATTATCTGATAGATGTCGGTTCTGGAAAACTGGTACTGCGCGGCGGCAGCGGGGTCGGTCTTTGTCGACGGCGGGGCCTTGATTGTGATGCCGGGAAATGGGCTATCAATAAAGTCCCCCGGCAGATGATTGCCGAAAATCTGAAACGGGCCGGGTTCGGGTGTAAGAGAAATTGGGGGCTGCTGACGATTATGGTTGCCGACGGCCGTAAACTGGCGTTAAAAACCCTTAATGCCAAACTCGGGATTGAAAACGGCATCTCAATTCTGGGAACCTCGGGCATCGTTTTTCCCTACAGCCATAAGGCGTACATCAAAACCATTGCCGTACTGGTTCAAGCAGTGGCTGAATCCGGGGGCCGGGAACTGGTTTTTTGCACCGGCGGCCGGACTCTGAAAGCCGCGGCGCAATATTTAGCCTCAAGGTCTTTGGTAATCCCTGACGAAGCCTTTATCCGGATTGGCGATTTTATCTCCGCCAGCCTTAAAGAGGGTGAAAAAGCCCGGCGCCAATCTCCCAATCTGGAGAATATTGTCATCGCCTGTATGCCGGGGAAATTATGCAAATATGCTGCCGGTTTCAGTTATACGCACGCGGCCAGTGTTACTCAGACTCTGGCCCCGCTGGTTGAGATTGTTACGGAATTAACCGCGGATTCAAGCCTGGCGGCCGCGGTTGCCGATTGTGCTTCCGTTCGTCAGGCTTTAAGCCGGCTGCCGGATAAAATCCTGCCGCAGGCTTTGGTAAAAATGGCTGATTTGGCCTTTGTGAACCTGAAAGAATGGGCTCCGGGCTTAAATTTACGTTTATTGCTGTTTGATTTTAAGGGGCGATTGCTGGTTGACAGGATGGCGGAAAAATGAGCAAAAAAACAGTGCGCGGAAAAATAACAATTCTATCCTGCGGTACGGCGGCAAGAAATATGGCGCACGGCCGGGCACAACTTTTTAATGAGGCTGATTTTCTGGCCGGCAGCCGGCGTTTGCTTGATGCTTATCCTGATTTTTCCGGCGAAAAAGTTGTTTTGGGGGCCGATACCGCCAAAACCGTGCTGAAACTTTGTGAATCAGCCGGAAAGGGTGCCAAAATTATAGTTCTGGCTTCCGGTGATGCCCTTTTTCACGGGATCGGCGGAACCTTCGCCCGTTTAGGAAAAGATAAACTTAACGGCTTCGAACTTGATTTTACGCCCGCGCCGACCGCTTTTCAGAGCCTTTTTTCCTCTCTCGGTCTTCCTTGGGAGCGCGCCTGTTTCTTCAGCCTGCACCAGGGCGGGAAAGTGCCGAGTCGCGAAATTCTTAGTGCGCCTTTGGCCGTTATCTACGGCGGCAGTAAAATCAATGCCGCGCAGGCGGCCGGAATTTTACTGGAAAATTTCCCCGAATCTTCTGCGCGGCCCGCGGTTTTGGCGGAAAACCTGGGTTATGAAAATGAACTGATCAAAAAAGCGACCCTGGCCGAAATTGCCGGTTTAACCTGCGGCCCGATTTCAATTTTGCTCCTTTTGGCGGCCGCTGAGCCGGCCGCGGGGCCGCAATTGGCTCTGGGGCTTGATAACGATGGTTACGCCCACGAAAAGGGTTTGATAACCGGTTCTGAAGTTCGCTGCGCGGCGCTGGCCAAACTTAGGCTGCCGCCAGTTGGAATTATGTGGGATATCGGGGCCGGCAGCGGCTCGGTCGGGCTTGAGGCCGCGGCTTTGCGTCCCGGTTTGGAAGTTTACGCTTTGGAGCGGCAGCCGGCACGTATCAGTCAGATTGAAGCTAACGCCTTAAAGCTCGGGGTTGCCAATTACCGGGTTGTTAATGCCGCCGCCCCGGAGGGTTTTAAGGATTTTCCGGCTCCCGACCGGATTTTTATCGGCGGCGGCGGGGAGCGGCTTGGCGAAATTATGGCGGCGGGTTTTCAACGCTTGCGGCCGGGCGGGGTTCTGGTGGTTGCCGCCATAACGCTTGAAGCGTTGGCAAAAACAGCGGCGTTTAAGCCTGAATCCCGAATCGAGATGGTTCAGATTGCGATTGCCCGGGTCGCCGCGTTAGCGGGAAAATATCATTTTATGAAAAATGAGAATCAGATAACACTTACGGTTTTCAAGAAATAGGGCCAGGGGGCTTGTATTTATGTCTGAAAAAGTAATTTTTGCCGGGGCCGGGCCCGGGGCGCCTGACCTTCTGACCTTGCGCTGTGTTAAGGCGTTAGCCGCTGCCGATCTGGTGATTTACGCCGGTTCACTGGTCAATCCCGAAGTCCTGCGCCATTGCCGGCCGGACTGCCGTCTGGTCGACAGCGCCCGGATCGATCTTGACGAGGTTATAGATTTAATCAAAGCGGCGCTTGCAAAAGATGAGAAAGTCCTGCGTCTGCATACCGGCGATCCGGCAATGTACGGCGCGATTTCCGAGCAGATGAACCGGCTCGATGAATTGAAAATTGATTATGAGATAATCCCCGGCGTCAGCAGTGTTTTTGCCGCCGCCGCCGCCCTTAAATGCGAATTTACGATGCCGGACTTGAGTCAGAGTCTGGTTTTAACCCGGACGGCGGGGCGGACGCCGATGCCGGATCAGGAAACCATCGCGAATTTTGCCGCGACCGGGGCGACGCTGGCCTTTTTTCTAAGCGCCGGTAATCTGGAGAAACTGACGCGGGAATTGATGGCGGCGGGTAAGCCGGAGACGACGCCGGCCGCGGTGGTTTATCGGGCGAGCTGGCCCAATCAGAAGATTGTCCGGGGCCCGCTTAATGATATTGCCGCTAAAGTGTCGGCGGCCGGTATCCGGCGGCAGGCTCTGCTGCTGGTCGGCCCGGTTTTAGAGCGTTCCGGCGGTTTGTCGCTGCTTTATGATAAACATTTTTCTCACGGTTATCGCAGTCAGCGCCGGGATGAATTTTTTACCGGAAAATGCGCCCTTTACGCAATGTCGAAAGCAGGCTATGCCAAGGCTCTGGAGATTGCCGGGGCGCTGCCGCAAGCCGAAGTTTTTGTGCCGGAGCGGATTTTGAACGCGGTGGCCGCTGCCGGCGTTACTGAGAATCCGGCGCAAATCGCGGTCAAGTCATTCGCGGCTGGTGAAATGGCTGGGCTTCTTGCCGCAAACTGGCAAAAATTCTCCGGCCATATCTTTGTTTCCGCCACCGGAATCGCGGTTCGGAAAATCGCGCCGCTGCTGCAGCATAAGACTCTGGACCCGGCGGTTCTGGTTTGTGATGAAAACGGGACGCAAATCATCAGCCTGATCGGCGGTCATATCGGCGGCGCCAATCGTCTTGCCCGCAAGGTTGCCGGGATTACCGGCGGGACCGCCGTGATCACGACCGCGACCGATATTCATAATCTGGTCGCTTTCGATGAGATGGCGGCCCGTAACCGCTGGACGGTTAAAAATCCGGCCTTAATCAAGTCTCTCAATGCCGCCCTGCTGGAAAACGAGACCATAGATGTTTTACTCCCCGAGCATCTTTTTCAGGAATATTACGCCGGGAAAAAGAATCTGAGATTAGTGGCCGATGTTGCCGAAATAACCGCCGGATTCGCGGTTGTTTTCGCCCCACCGCAAAACTGGCGGCCGGAATCCGGGATAAAAGCCCTGATTCTGCAGCCGCCGCTTGATGCTGAACAATGCGAAAATCAGTGCGAAAATCGATGCGCAAGCTGATTCTCGGAGCCGGTTGTCGCCGGCATGTGAGCTTTTCCGAACTGCGGGAAAAACTTGAGTTTTTTCTGCGAAAAAACGGAATTTCGGCAAATGAAATCGTCCTGCTTGCCAGTTGTGATTTGAAAAGCGATGAACCGGGCTTACTGGAATTGGCCGGTTTTCTCGGGGTCGCGGCCCGGTTTTATCCTGAAGATGATTTGCTGCAGGTCGAAGTTCCAAATCCGTCGCCTGCAGTTGCCGGAAAAATCGGCACGCCCTCAGTCGCCGAAGCCGCCGCCATCCGCGCCGGTAATGGCCGCCTGCTGGTTGAAAAACATAAATACGGCAATTTGACCTTTGCCGTAGCCGAGGCCGCTTAAAATTTAAACTCAACTGGGCGCACCCCAGGGGCAATCCGCTGGGCGCACCCCAGGGGCAATCCGCTGGACGCAAATAAGTACTCTTATCAGAACATTTTCTGATTATTAAATCTTGTTTTTTGGTGCAGAAAATAACCTGTAAGGTACTAATGCGGGAACAATCCCCGCAACCCAAACGGAGCCTTTATGGCCCGCAAATAAGTACTCTTATCAGAACATTTTCTTGTTTTTTCAAACCGAAAATAACCTGTAAGGTACTAATGCGGGAACAGCTCCCGCAACCCAAACAGGGCTTTGCGGCCCGCAAATAAGTACTCTTATCAGAACATTTTCTTGTTTTAAAACAAGAAAATAACCTGTAAGGTACTAATGGGCTCCCGCTCGCTTCCGAAAAACAACGCAATCGTTTCCGTAACCGCTTACGAAAAACCACCCCCGCCCCCCTCCAGAAGGTGGGGGGGGTAAAATTTGGCTGAATAGTTACAAAAAACACAATAAAACCTGTAAAAACTGCCACTTACATCAAGTAAGAAAGTTGAGTAAATAATTAAATTAAGGCAAATATGAACACGCAATCTCAAAACAATCAAAAACCCACCATCTACGTTGTCGGCCTGGGGCCGGGGGATCGGGAGCTTTTGACTCCGGCGGCGTTAAAGGTTTTGCGAAAGTGCCCGGTGATTGTCGGCTATAATAAATATGTCGCCCAGATTAAAGATCTTATCGTCGGCAAAAAAATTATCAAGAATGGTATGGGCGGCGAAGTCGAGCGTTGTCGTATGGCTTTCGCCGAGGCCCTTACCGGGCAGGATGTCTGTGTTGTCTGTTCCGGTGATGCCGGGATTTTCGCGATGGCGGGGCTGGTTTATGAACTGCGGGATTTTGAAGATGATTTTGCCGGAATCGCCGTTGAGGTGGTGCCCGGCCTGACCGCGGTTAACGCGGCCGCCGCCGGTTTGGGCTCGCCGCTGACCAATGGCTGCGTGATTATCAGCCTCTCCGATCTTTTGACACCGACCGCGACGATCATTAAAAATCTGGTCGCCGTGGCGCAATCTGATCTGGCCTGCGCCCTCTACAATCCGGCCGGGAAGAAGCGGCGGGAATTATTAAATGAAGCGTTAACGATTTTTAAACGGGAACGCGGTGGCGGGATTCCGGCGGCGCTGGTCAAACACGCAAGTTGCGAAAATGAAGAAAAATGGCTGGGCCGGCTTGAAGATTTACCAGTGGCAATGGTTGATATGAATACGCTGCTTATCATCGGCAACTCGACCGCGATTATTAAAAACGGTATCTTTTATGACCGGAGAGGTTATGCCGAAAAATATTTCGCTTGAAAACCCTGACAACCCGCGAAGCGGCGGGTCCGGAGACTTCTTTGCGGGCTTTTGCCTGGCGGCTACCCATTCCGGCAGCGGCAAGACCACGATTACCCTGGCTTTGCTTCGGGCCTTGAAAAGGCGGGGCCGCAAAGTGCAGCCTTTTAAATGCGGGCCCGATTATATTGATCCCGGTTTTCATCAGCAGGCCGCAGGTTGTGAGTCAATCAACCTTGATACCTGGATGATGACGGAAGGCGGGGTGCGGGAGTCCTTTGTCCGGGCCTGTTCCGGGCGGGAAATTGCCGTGGTTGAAGGGGTGATGGGGCTTTTCGATGGTTTTTCCGCGACGGAGCTTACCGGCAGCACGGCCGATTGCGCCCGGCTGCTGCGGCTGCCGGTGATTCTGATTGTCGATGCCAAAGGTATGGCCGGCAGTATCGCGCCCCTGGTCAAAGGCTTTACTGAATTTAATCGTGAAGTTGAAATCTCGGCGGTAATTGCCAATAATGTCGGCAGTAAAGGGCATACAAAAATTCTTGCCGAGGCGCTTGCTGCGGCCGGTCTGCCGCCGCTTCTGGGCGGTTTGCCGCAGAATCCCGATTTTAAACTCAAAGAGCGCCATCTGGGCCTGACCCCGTTTTTAGAAAATGCCAAAGCGAGCGTCTGGTTCGATACCCTGGCCGCGGCCGTTGAAGAATTTATCGCTATTGACAAACTTCTGGAAATTGTCCATTCAGAGCGGCCGCAACCGCCCCAAAACCCGCAACCGGCACCGCCCAAAACGAAAATCCGTCTCGCTTTAGCCAGAGATTCGGCTTTTCATTTCTATTATCCTGATAATCTTTTTCTTCTCCGGCAGGCCGGTTTTGAGATTGTCGAATTTTCCCCTTTAAGCGATCGCGTTCTCCCCGAAGGCTGCCGCCTGCTGCTGCTCGGCGGCGGTTTCCCGGAAATGTTTGCCGCCGAACTTGCCGAAAACCGGAGTATGCGGCAGGCGATAAAGGATTTTGCCGATAATGACGGTATGATCTACGCTGAATGCGGTGGTTTTATGTATCTGGGAGAAAGTTTGACCGATAGTGAGGGCCGCAGTTTTCCGATGTGTTCCGTGATCCCCGGAAAATCGCGGATGACTCCGAAGCTTCGCTCACTCGGCTATCGTGATGTTACCACGCTTGACGAGACGCCATTCGGCCCGGCCGGTACTGGTATGCGCGGCCATGAGTTCCACTGGTCGGAGATGGAACTGGGTCAACCCTGCCCGCCACTCTACCGGCAGCTAAGTCGCCGGGGGGTGGAAAAACTCTGCGGAGTCCGGTTCAACAACGTTCTCGCCAGTTACATCCACCTTCACTTTATTGCCACCCCGCAGGTTCTTGATTCCTGGTATAAAACCCTTGTCTGATTTCTGCGCAGTCGTTTATCCGGTGTAACTATTCAGCCGAATCCGGGGTCGGGCGCGGTTTTTCTCCGCCAGGCGTTAAGATTTCTGTTTTTCCTTTAAGCTCGCTGCGCCCGCCTTGCAAAACTCGCTTACGCTCAAACAGTTGCAATGCTAATGCGGGAACAGACCCCGCAACCCAATCGGGCCTTCTCGGCCCGCACCCAGGGGCAATCCGCTGGTCGCACCCCAAGGGCAATCCGTTGGGCGCAAATAAGTACTCTTATCAGAACATTTTCTTGTTTTTTCAAACCGAAAATAACCTGTAAGGTACTAATGCGGGAACAGATCCCGCAACCCAAACGGAGCCTTGCGGCCCACAAATAAGTACTCTTATCAGAACATTTTCTGATTATTAAATCTTGTTTTTTGGTACAGAAAATAACCTGTAAGGTACTAATGCGGGAACAATCCCCGCAACCCAAAAGAAAGTTACTGGCCCGCAAATAAGTACTCTTATCAGAACATTTTCTTGTTTTTTCAAACCGAAAATAACCTGTAAGGTACTAATGGGCTCCCGCTCGCTTCCGAAAAACAACGAAATCGTTTCCGCAACCGCTTACGAAAAACCACCCCCGCCCCCTCCAG
>WFRP01000154.1 GCA_015486505.1 Pseudomonadota bacterium
ACTAATGCGGGACAGATCCCGCAACCCAATTGGGCCTTTGCGGCCCGCAAATAAGTACTCTTATCAGAACATTTTCTTGTTTTTACAATTGAAAAAAGCTGTCGAAAAAAACAAGAAAATAACCTGTAAGGTACTAATGCGGGAACAATCCCCGCAACCCAAAAGAAAGTTACTGGCCCGCAAATAAGTACTCTTATCAGAACATTTTCTTGTTTTTACAATTGAAAAAAGCTGTCGAAAAAAACAAGAAAATAACCTGTAAGGTACTAAAAAAATTTCGTGTCGTTTGTGGCTTTCGTGGTTGAAAAAAATACGAAAACTGCTTGTTATTTAAAAAAAATTTGACCACAATAACGGATAACGGGAACAACGTTATTTGATAAGCCGGCCGATTCGCTTATAACGAACCTTGCCCAAAAGGTTATCACTCAATTTGTTCCAGGACCAGTAAATAATTAAAGCCTTACCCTTGATCTGGTTAATCGGAACAAAACCCCAGAAACGACTGTCGTAACTGCGATCCCGGTTATCACCCATCACCATAACATGCCCCGGCGGCACGACAACCGGCCCGAAATTATCCCGGGGCACCAAAGAGGTAACCTCGCTGTCACGATAGACCCCGTGTGAATCCCGCCAGAGTTTACCGTTGATATAGATTTTTTTCTGCCGAATTTCAATCGTATCGCCGGGAACCCCGATCACCCGCTTGATAAAATCCTTGGATTTATCTTTAGGGAAGATAAAAACGATAACATCTTCCCGCTGCGGCTCCTTAAAAACCAGAACCTTCTCATCTATAAAGGGCAGCTTAATCCCGTAAATAAACTTGTTCACCAACAGATGATCCCCAATCAAAAGGGTCGGTTCCATTGAGCCTGACGGAATCTTGAAAGCCTGAACGATGAAGGCGCGAATAAAAAGCGCGATCAAAATCGCGATAACTATTGACTCAGCGTACTCTCGAATCACCGCACCTTTACTCTTTTTAATAAAACTGAAATCTTTGGCCAAAATATGTTTCTCTTTATTATTATTGTTGTTGTTGTTGTATAACCATCAATCAATTATCGATATTCAGAATTGCCAGAAAAGCATCCTGCGGCAATTCAACCCGACCCACCTGTTTCATTCGTTTTTTCCCGGCCTTCTGTTTCTCCAGCAGTTTCCGCTTCCGGGTAATATCACCACCGTAACATTTAGCGGTAACATTCTTACGCAGAGCCTTAACCGTGGTCCGCGCCACGACCTTGGTGCCGATCGCGGCCTGAATCGCGACCTCGAACATCTGCCGGGGGATCAACTCTTTCATTTTCACCGCCAGGTCCCGGCCGCGATCGAAGGCGCGGTCCTGATGCACAATCAGCGACAGCGCATCCACCAGTTCACCATTGATCAGAATATCAAGTTTAACCAGATTGGCGTGACGATGGCCGCAGGGCTCATAATCAAGGGAAGCATAGCCCCGGGTCAAAGATTTTAGACGATCATAAAAATCCAGCACAATCTCGTTTAACGGAAGATCGTAGATAATCATCGCCCGGGTTTCATCAAGATATTTGATCTCTTTCTGCGTCCCCCGCTTATCTTCGCAGAGTTTCAGGATATTGCCGATATATTCATTCGGAACATGGATCGAGGCCCGAACCATCGGTTCACCGATATGGCTTATCTCGCCCGCCGGCGGCATACTGCTCGGGTTGTCAATCTCGATTATACTGCCGTCTTTCAACTCAATTTTATAGACAACCGTCGGCGAGGTTGTAATCAGATCAAGCTGATACTCGCGCTCCAGCCGCTCCTGAATAATCTCCATGTGGAGCAGGCCGAGAAAGCCGCAGCGAAAACCGAAACCCAAAGCGACCGAGGTTTCCGGTTGAAAAGTGAAAGAGGCATCATTGAGCCGAAGTTTTTCCAGCGCGTCCCTTAAGGGCTCATACTGAATTGAGTCGGTCGGGTAGAGGCCGCTGAAAACCATCGGTTTGACTTCTTGAAACCCCGGAAACGGGCTGGCGGTAACCTCGCGCACGCCGGTAATCGTATCACCGACCTTACAGTCGGCCACGGTCTTGATCCCGGCAATCACAAAACCGACTTCGCCGGCTTCAAGGCTTTTGCAGTCAATCATGCCGGGGCTCATTTTGCCGACCCGCAAGACCTCAAACTCATTATTGTTCGACATCATTTTGATTTTCATTCCCGGCTTGACTTTTCCGTCAAACAGGCGGACCAGAGCGATCACGCCCTGATAAGGATCAAACCAGGAATCAAAAATCATCGCCTTCAAAGGCGCGTCAAGTTCCCCCGCTGGCGCCGGAATCCGGGACACCAGAGCCTCTAAAAACTCAGCGATACCCACCCCGGTTTTGGCGCTGATTAAAAGCGCGTCCTCAGCATCAAGGCCGATAACCTCCTCAATCTGACGTTTAATCCGCTCGGGCTCAGCCACCGGCAGATCAATCTTGTTGAGAACCGGAACAATCTCAAGATCGGCATCCAGAGCATGATAGACATTGGCTAAAGTCTGAGCTTCAACCCCCTGGGCCGCGTCAACCACGAGCACGGCCCCTTCCGTCGCCGCCAGGGAACGGGAAACCTCATAGGAAAAATCGACATGACCGGGTGTATCAATCAGGTTAAGCTGGTACAACCCACCATCGTCCGCGGTATAGTTCAGACAGACCGACTGCGCCTTAATCGTAATCCCGCGCTCACGCTCAAGCTCCATATTGTCTAAAAGCTGCTCTTTCATCTGCCGGGCGGTTACGGCCCCGGTCACCTCTAAAAGCCGATCAGCCAGAGTCGATTTGCCATGATCAATATGGGCGATAATGGAAAAATTTCGAATATTTTTTTGCGGGAAAGCCATGTAATCTCACATTGAAACATTAAATACAAAAAAAGACGCAAAGCGCCTGTTTAAAATTGAATAAACCGCCCGAGCAGCCGGCAAACCCTATCACTGCAGACGAACTATGGGCTTGTAATGATACTTCTGCCTGAGCTTCAGTTGATAGCGTTCCGCTAAATCACGGCTGGCGATATCGGTAATTTTGACGCGATACCAGGTGCCTTTGCCCTTAACCTGCACCGGTTCAATCTTGACTCCGGGAAAATCTTTTATTAATTTGCTGCGCTCCAGACGCGCCTTAATCTCCTGCGGCAGGGAACAGACCCTTATTTCCCAGAATAAGGCAGCTGCCTTATTCTTACCGGCAGTTTTACTCTCAGCCGTCCGGGCCTTGGCCTTTCTCTTTTTAACTTCAGGGGTCTTCTTAACCCTTAAAACCGAACCGCCGCTTTCGGACGGCTTATCGGCAAGTTCATTATAAAAAGTCAAATCGGGGCTGGTTGTCGCTACCTGAGCCTGAGGCTTGGGGCTTACGCCCGCAGCCGGAATTTTACAGACCCCGCCCGAACATACTCCGGAAGCAGAATCAAGCGAAGCCGCCGCGACCGGAGCCTCGGAATGCTTTGTCCCGGGAATCTGGATCACCGCGACCCTGGTCGGCTGCGGATTCAGCGAAGCCCGGGACGGTTGGGCATGCCATTTTTTATAAAAATCGGTCTCCGGCAGTTTCAAACCGATCAAGACTCCGCCAAGAACAAAAACGAAAATCACCATAAGTGCGACAAAAGCGGCTTTTATTTTTTCAAACATAATTACTGTCTACCTTAAAATAGTGATAATTTCCCTGTAACTTTCAGAAAACCTACATTTTTTCCGGCGCTGAAACCCCGAGCAAAGTCAGACATATTTTAATGACCTGCTGAATTGCCGCGAACAGCAATAAGCGGTCACCGGCAACCTTGCCGTCTTCACTTATCACCCGGTTTCGATTATAATATGAATGCAGCTGCGCTGCCAGGTCATCCAGATAATAGGTAATCTTATGCGGCTCCAAAGCCTGCGCGGCACTTTCCAAAAGGCCCGGCAGGCTGTCAAGTTTTTTTATCAGTTCCAGCTCTTCCGGCAAAGTCAACGAAGCGCCGTTAAAATCCGCAAGCTCCCCGTCAAACAAACCTTCATCGGTAATTTTACGCATAATACTGCAGATCCGGGCATGCGCGTATTGGGCGTAGTAAACCGGATTATCATTATTTTTGGCCTTTGCCAGTTCGAGATCGAATTCGAGATGACTGTCTGAACGCCGGGTCAGAAAAAAGTAGCGCGCGGCATCGCGGCCGACCTCTGCGACCACCTCCCTAAGCGTCACAAACTCACCCGCCCGGGTCGACATGGCGACCGGGTCGCCACCCCGGGAGAGACTTACAAGCTGAACCAGGATCGCGGCAAAACTCTCCGGCTTCCCGCCCAAAGCTTCAATCGCCGCCGTCAGCCGGGGGACATAACCGTGGTGATCGGCGCCCCAGATATCGACTAAAAGATCGTAGCCCCGGCTAAATTTTTCCCGATGATAGGCGATGTCGGAAGCAAAATAGGTTTTCACGCCATTGGCTCTGACCACCACCCGATCCTTCTCGTCACCAAAACGGGAAGAGGCAAACCAGAGCGCGCCTTCCTCCGCGTAAATAACCCCTCTATCTTCAAGGTCAGCCAGCGCCGCATCGACTTTACCCGAAACAAAAAACTCTTTCTCACTGGTCCAATACTCGAAACCGACCCCGAACTGATCAAGATCGGCGCGAATCCCATCAAGAATCGCGGTCGCCGCAAATTCCGTAAAAAGCTCAAGGCCGGCATCATCATCTTCCGGAATTTCCGGATCAACCAGCTCCCGGCCCGACTCAGCCAGTAAATCGCGGGCCAGATCGAGCAGGTATTTCCCCTGATAATAACCTTCGGGAATCTCACCCTGGCGTTTCCCCAAAATCTCAAGATAACGCCAGCGCAGCGAACGCCCCAAAACCCGCATCTGATTACCGGCATCATTGACATAGTATTCACGATCAACGACAAAGCCGGTACGCCGCAGCAGACGCGCCAGGACATCACCAACCACGGCGCCGCGACCGTGACCGATATGCAGAGGCCCGGTGGGATTGGCGCTGACAAATTCAACCAGCACCCGTTTCCCGGCCCCATAATCAAGCTCCGCGAATCGAGCCCCGGCCGCGTAAACTTCGCGCAGACGCTGATGCCAGAGAGAAAGCCGCAAAGTCATATTGATAAAACCGGGGCCGGCAATCGAGACTTCGGCCAACTCGTCCCGCGATTCAAGCTCATTTTTAATCGCCTGGCCAATGGCCCGGGGATTATCCTTCCAGCGGCCCGCCAACTGCATCGCGATATTGGTGGAAAAATCGCCGAAAGATTTTTCCCGCGGCAGAGCCACCGTAATCTCCGGCAACTCGGCTTCGGCGAAACCCCGCTCCGCAGCTACTTTCTTAACCGCGGTTTCTACATATTCAACTACTATTTTCTTCATAAATTATTCAAGGATTAAGCTGTAAGGAGTTTCATTACGAAAATCTTACTAGCTTATAGCTTATAGCTTAAAACTGTTTCACACACACAAAAACACCCTCTACGCTGATGCAGAGGGCAACCGGGAAACCGAATTCAGCGAATTCAGCGAATTCAGCGAATTCAGCGAATTGTAGTCAGTCGCTCTAGAATTGTCAAGCAAACTAATGCGGTAACGAAGCTCGCAAGTCAAATAAATATCTTCATCCCGCAGATAAGTGCGCTGATCAGAACATTTCTTTATTTTCCAATCAACAAAACAGCCCACAAATTTCTAATGCGGGAACAATCCCCGCATTAGTACCTTACAGGTTATTTTCTGCACCAAAAAACAAGATTTAACAGTCAGAAAATGTTCTGATAAGAGTACTTATTTGCGGGCCGAGAAGGCCCGATTGGGTTGCGGGATCGGTTCCCGCATTAGTACCTTACAGGTTATTTTCTGCACCAAAAAACAAGATTTAACAGTCAGAAAATGTTCTGATAAGAGTACTTATTTGCGGGCCGCGGAAGTGCCCCCGGGTGCGGGCCGAAAACTTTCTTTTGGGTTGCGGGATTTGTTCCCGCATTAGACAATAATTTTTTAGTGCCTTACAGGTTATTTTCTTGTTTTAAAACAAGAAAATGTTCTGATAAGAGCACTTATTTGCGGGCCGCAAGGCCCTGTTTGGGTTGCGGGTTTGTTCCCGCATTAGTACCTTACAGGTTATTTTCTTGTTTTTTTCGACAGCTTTTTTCAATTGTAAAAACAAGAAAATGTTCTGATAAGAGTACTTATTTGCGGGTCGCAAGGCTCCGTTTGGGTTGCGGGATCTGTTCCCGCATTAGTATATTTAACAATTTTTTTAACCCGGTATATAACCACCAATGAACCAAAGCAGCAAATCTCGAATTTCAGCTCCACCAAACTATCAAATAAACAGTCAAGTTGAAAAATATTCACGGCGTTGCTGAAGATGCTTATTTTTTCTTTTACCTGTTATCGACAACACCTTTCACAAGTGTCTAATTCTCCGGGAACAGAAAAAGGATCTCGTTGTCGCGGATCAGATGGAGTTCGCGGCGTACTATAAGTTCCTGGTAGCGGGCATCGCTTTGCAGGCGGCGGATTTTGAGGCTGTAACGCTGATTTTCAACCATAAGTTTCTGATTGTGATTCTCAATCTGCCTGATTTCAGCTTCAACCAGATTTAAAGCCCGCTTTCCCCGACAGCCAAACCAGGTAAGCCAGACAAAATAACCGATGCCAAGCACCAGAACTATTGAAATCAGGCGTCTCATCGCGGTACCCGGAAAATAATCTTGACGGTGCCCCACTGATCTTCCTGCGGGCTCTCGGCCGGCAGGCTGGAGAAACGCCACTGTTTCAGATACCTTTCGGCGACATTTACCAGTTCGAGGTCACCAATTTTATGCGTCTCCACCCGGCTGACACTGCCGTCAGGCCGGACCCAGAAGCGAAAACCGACAGTGACATCACGAACCAGCGTCACTTTCGGCAGCCCCGGCCGGAAAAGCACCTCCCGGTTTCTGGCCACCGGCCCGCTCAAACCATAATCCCGCCTGGAAACTTTCGCGGCCGCCGAATCAACTTTTAACAATGCTTTTTTCGCATCAGCCGCAAGAATCTCGTCCAGATCAAGCACCGCTTTCCGGGAGTCGTCATCGAGAGTTCCCTCCAGCCGCCTACCGCTCAGACGCCCCAGCGACTTCTGCCCCAGACGCCCCAACAGCTCCCGGGAGGGTACTTTGGGCGCGGTCAGCGGTGGTTCTATTTGCGGGGCGTTGATTTCATTCGACACCGTGGCCGGCGGCAGTTCAATCTGGGCCGGAGAACGCAGAGAGGTTTCTCCCAGAGCTGAAAAATTGCGCACCCGCATATCAATCAAGGCGGCGATCCGGTCATCGGTCAGCAGCGACGGAGCCGGCTGTGACGCCTTGACCTCGGGCGCGGGTTTCGGTTCAGGCCGCGCCTTTAATTCAGGGTTAATCAAAGCCACTTCAATCTCAACCTGAGACAGCGGCAGCAACTGTTTGATATGGATATTAAAAAGTCGGGTTAAATCCGGCAGCAGGAACAGAAAAGCCAGATGCAACATACATGACAACATAAGAAAAGGCAGCAGATGAAACATCTTGTACTGGGGAACATCAAGCAAATCCGACCTCATTGCCCAGGTCATTTTTCTTCCGGCTGGGTCGCAATCGCCAGTTTATTCAAGCCGGAAGTTTTGGCCGCGTCCATAACCTTTACCACCAGTCCGTGATAAACCTTTTTATCAGCCTCAATCACCACGAGCGCGTCACCACCACTTTTTTTACTGGCGGCGGCAAATTTATCCCGCAATTGCTCAAGGTTAAGTTTCTTTCCTTCAAGAAAAATGCGGCCCCCCGTCGCGATGGCAACCCGCAGGGTCGTTTTTTTCTTTTTCACCTGTTCGGCTGAGGCTTTGGGCAGGTCAATCTTGATTCCGGGATTGACCGAGAGACTGGTTGACAGCATAAAGAAGATCAAAAGGAGAAAAACCACATCAATCAAAGGGGTCATATCCAGCTGGACATCATCTGTTTTATGGGTCTGGAAACGCATAAGTTAGCCTCGCCCCTCTTCCTGATCAATCAGATCCAGAATTTCTATCGAAACCCGCTCCATCCGCAGGATGCGCTTATCCACCCGGGAACGCAGGATTTTATAACAGACAAACGCCGGAATTGCCACCGACAAACCGGCCGCGGTGGTAATCAAGGCCTCGGAAATCCCGCCGGCCAGCATCTGCGGATTGCCGATACCCGCCTGGGAAATCACACTGAAGGCTTTAATCATACCGGTTACGGTACCGAGAAGCCCCAATAACGGCGCAATCCCGGCAATCGTTCCCAGAATATTCAAAAACCGCTCGAGATTGGCCGCTTCGAGATGGCCGACGTCCTCAATCGCCTCTTTGACCTGCTGCCGGGGCTTGTCGTGCCGGGCGATCCCGGCCTGCAGAACCCGGGAAATCGAAGAATCATTAAGCCGGCATTGAGTTAAGGCATCCTCCATCCGCGCCTGACGCACAAGATCACTGACTTCGATAATAAATTTTTCCGGAATCGTCCGGCTGCGGCGCAGTGCGAACAAACGCTCAAATAAAATGGCCAGGGTTAAAATCGAGCATAAAATAATCGGGTACATCAGGTACCCGCCTTTCATAATAAACTGATACATCAAAAAGCCTCCAAGGTTGGTCATACGGATTCGTTCGGGTTAATTTAATTATTATTGTAACTATTCAGCCGAATCCGGGGTCGGACGCGGTTTTTCTCCGCCAGGCGTTAAGATTTCTGTTTTTCCTTACGCTCGCTGCGCCCGCCTCGCAAAACTCGCTTACGCTCAAACAGTTGCAATGCTAATGGGCTCCCGCTCGCTTCCGAAAAACAACGAAATCGTTTCCGCAACCGCTTATGAA
>WFRP01000155.1 GCA_015486505.1 Pseudomonadota bacterium
ATACCAAATCGAATGCGTAGTTGCACACGCGCCCCTGGATGATAATGTGGTTAAACTAAAAAACTACATCTCCTATAATCCGCTCCAGGTCAACTATATTCCCTTCTAACGTATTGGGGAATATCCGGGGCAGGCTTGACTTGTGGGGAATATCCGGGGAATATCCGGGTCAGGCTTGACTTATGGGCATTGGTTTTCCGGTTGATTCTGCAAAAGTATATTTGCTTTCCTAATTCTGAATTTCATCGAAAAAGATAGGGAGCTTTTTTAAAGGCCGTTTAGTTCGTAACAGGTTTCAACACCTGAACTCCCGTTTGATATAAGGTCAATGTTACGTCACGGTTACGTCAATGTTACGTTGGACAAAAAAAGGGGTTACAGGTCTAAACCTGTAACCCCTTGAATTTATTGGTAGCGGGGGCTGGATTTGAACCAACGACCTCCGGGTTATGAGCCCGACGAGCTACCTGACTGCTCTACCCCGCAACATATCTTCGACAAAGGTTATTGTCGAAAGGGATACCGTCTATAGCAGGGGTGATGGTTAGCTGTCAAGAAAAAGATTTGTGAGATAGCCTTTTTCTGCACTGGCAGGCTGTTGTTGCATTTACTTTTTTAACAGGTTATGATGGTTGGATTGAGTTTTAATGGGTCTCGGTGCAGTTTTGCCGGGCAAGGGTGGAAAATTTTTAAATTCTGAACTTGCGAGTTATTCGCAGTTTGTCATTGTTGACATTTTCGGTTAGTATGCGTATTTATACCCGCTATCTTCTGCAAGAGATGCTGAAGCTCTTTTTTTTGAGCCTGCTGGCTTTGCTCTCGATCTATTTTCTGGTGGATTTCTTTGCCAAGGTCGATAACGTTATGGAAAACCACGCCGGCCTCGCGGCCCTTTTTATGTTTTTGCTGAATCAGGTGCCGTTTGTTCTGGGTAAATTTATGCCGTTGGCGCTGTTGCTGGCAACGATGCTGAGTCTCGGCGGCCTCGCCCGGAACAATGAAATTGTCGCTTTTCAGGCGGGCGGTTTGAGCCTTTACCGGTTGGCGCTGCCGCTGGTTGGGGCCGGGCTGGTTCTGGCCGCGGTGACTTTTTATATTAACAACAACCTGGTGCCGATTACCGGTGTGCGGGCCGACCACCTGAAAACTACCGCGATTAAAGGCGATAAAGAGAAGAATCTTTACAATCTCAAGAGCTTATGGTATTCCGGTAAGGATGTAATCTATTTTTTCGCGGATCTGGACCCGGTTAATGAAACGATCGCGAAAGCGCTGATTTATCGGTTTTCCGCGGACCGGCGTCTGCGGCAGCGGCTTGATATTGAGGGTTTGAGTTTTCGGGCGGCGGATAAAAAGTGGTTCGGGAAAAGTGTCAGGCTGCGGGATTTCAGGTTCAATAACGGGTTTACCGATGTCGTCAAGTTTCAGCAGAAGGAAAATATGGAGCTTGCCATTCCGGCGGTTTTCAAGGATTTTCTGGTGCCGCGCAAAGAGCCCGACCGGATGACCCTGACCGAGCTTAAAAGTTATATCGCAAAAGCCAAAAACGCCGGCTTGTCGCATATTGAGTATTCGGTTGAGATCTTTAACCGGATGTTCTATCCCTTTTCCTGTCCCTTGATGATTCTTTTGGCGATTCCGTTTTCGGTCGGCACCCGGCGTCACGGCGGCGCGGCCCAGGGGATCGCCGTAAGCCTGTCTTTAGGGTTTTCATTCTGGGTGGTGCTGTCGCTGTCGCTGGCTTTGGGTCAGGGTCGGCTTCTGGGCCCGTTCGCGGCGGCGATTTCACCTTATATTCTCTATGGGACGTTCGCGCTGGTGCTGCTGCGCCAGAGAGTTGGCGGCTGAATTTTTAATGTTTATCGTTTGTAACTATTCAGCCAAGTTTTACCCCCCCCCACACCTTCTGGAGGGGGTGAGGGTGGTTTTTCGTAAGCGGTTGCGGAAACGATTTCGTTGTTTTTCGGAAGCGAGCGGGAGCCCATTGGTACCTTACAGAACATTTCTTGTTCAAAAAAACAAGAAATGTTCTGATAAGAGTACTTATTTGCGCCCAGCGGATTGCCCTTGGGGTGCGACCAGCGGATTGCCCCTGGGTGCGGGCCGCAAGGCTCCGTTTGGGTTGCGGGAGTTAGTTCCCGCATTAGTACCTTACAGGTTATTTTCTGCACAAAAAAACAAGATTTAATAGTCAGAAAATGTTCTGATGAGAGCACTTGTTTGCGGGCCGAAAAGGCTCGATTGGGTTGCGGGATTTGTTCCCGCATCTGTAATTTTCAGGAGTAGATTTAATGTCCATACCTCAGGAGACGACCGACCTGTTACGTGAAGTTGAAGAGATTGTTGAAACTTACAGGGGGTATCTTTGATTTGGCGCAGATGCAGGAGCGGATGCGTGAAATAGAGGATATGAGTTCGGGGGAGAATTTCTGGAAAGATGCGGATAATGCCCGCGAAATCCTGAAAGAGGGCAATCAGCTTAAGCGCGAAGTTGAGCGCTGGCAGTCGATTGAGACCGGCTGCGAAGAGGTTCGTCTTTTAGCCGATATGCTCCTGGAAGAGGATGATCCGGAAAGCCTTAAGGAACTTCAAGCCCAACTTGCCCGCCTGAAACAGGATTTGACCATGGTTCGTCTGGAAAAGATGATGTCCGGCGAGCATGACAGCGGTAACGCGATTGTCAGTATCAACGCCGGTGCCGGGGGAACTGAAGCCCAGGACTGGGTGGAGATGCTGCTTCGGATGTATCTGCGCTGGTCTGAGAAACGGGGCTGGAAAACCAGCATTGTCGATATCCTGCCGATGGATGAAGGCGGAATCAAATCCGTTACCTTTATTGTTTCCGGGGAGCACGCCTTTGGTAATTTTCGTTCCGAAAGCGGGATTCACCGCCTGGTTCGCATCTCACCTTTTGATGCCGGAAACCGGCGTCATACCTCCTTTGCCTCGGTTTATGTCTGCCCCGAGATTGATGATGATATCGAGGTCGAAATCAATGATGCCGATCTTCGAATCGATACCTATCGCGCCAGCGGGGCCGGCGGCCAGCACGTTAACAAAACCGATTCGGCGGTGCGCATCACCCATCAGCCTTCGGGGATTGTGGTGCAGTGTCAGAATGAGCGTTCCCAGCATAAAAACCGGGCTTACGCGATGAAAATTCTTAAAGCCCGGCTTTATGAAAAAGAGATGGAAGAGCGCCGCCGGGCTCAGGACAAGGTTGAGAGTGCCAAGATGGATATCGCCTGGGGCAGCCAGATCCGCTCTTATGTTCTCCACCCCTATCAATTGGTTAAAGACCATCGCACCGAGTGTGAAACCGGCAATGTCAACCAGGTACTGGACGGCGGCCTCGATGCCTTTGTTGAGGCTTACCTGCTGCAGCAGATGCAAAAGGGGTAGTTTAATTTTCGACTGTTTTTTATGAGGGGGTAGGATTGTGTTGAGCGAGCGGAGTTTTTCCGGATTTACGGGCGCGGAGGTTAATCCCGAGGGTTTGCGCCTGCTGCCTCTCGGGGGGCTGGGCGAGATCGGGATGAATCTTATGGCGCTCGAATATGCCGATGAGATTTTCATAATCGATTGCGGTTTAATGTTTCCCGAACCCTATATGCTCGGGGTTGATATAGTGATTCCGGATATCGCGGCTCTTTTAGCGGAAAAAGAGCGGATAAAAGGGATAGTCCTGACCCACGGCCATGAAGATCATATCGGCGCTCTGCCCTTTATCCTGCCCCGGCTTCAGGTCCCGGTCTATGGTACACCGTTGACGATCGCGATGGTCAGCCGCCGGCTGGAGGAACACGATCTTTTAAGTGAATGTGAACTTAATATCGTTAATCCCGGAGAGACGATTGCCACCAATCATTTCCTGATTGAATTTATCGCCGTCGTCCATTCAATCCCGCAAGGGGTGGCCCTGGCGATTACCACTCCGGCCGGGGTCGTGATTCACTCCGGTGATTTCAAGATTGATCATACCCCGTTAAGCGGGGCAAAAACCGATCTCAACCGTTTTGCCGAACTTGGTAATCAGGGGGTTGAACTGCTGCTGGCCGACAGCACCAATGTTGAGAATTCCGGCTACTCGGTGAGTGAGGCCGAGGTGAAAAAGGCTTTCACCGGTTTTTTGTCGGAGCTCTCCGGGCGCATAATTGTTACCCTTTTTGCCTCCAATCTTAACCGGATTCAGGAAATTATCCGGCTGGCCCGGGGATTCGGCCGCAAGGTGGCGATCTTGGGCCGCAGCCTCCATAATAACACGGAGATTGCCCGGGAGATTGATCTGTTTGATATCCCGGGCGAGACCCTGGTTGATATTGAAGAAATTGCCGCCTTGCCGCCGGAAGAGATTCTGGTGATTACCACCGGCAGTCAGGGTGAACCGTTCTCCGGGCTTTCCCTGATGGCCTCCGGCAACAGCAAATGGCTTAAGGTTGAATCGGGCGATACGATAATATTTTCTTCCCGGTTTATTCCCGGTAATGAAAAAGCGATCAGCAATCTTATCAACCGGCTTTCCCGGTTGGGGGCCAAAGTTCTCTACCGGCCGATCGCTTTTACGCACACTTCCGGTCACGCTTTTCGCGATGAACTGGCCCTGCTTCACAACCTGGTCAAGCCGAAACACTTCATCCCGATTCATGGTGAGTACCGGCACCTGAATCTGCACGCGCAACTGGCCTTAAGTCTCGGGGTTGCCGCTGACCGGGCTCTGGTGGTGGTTGATGGTGAACTGGCCCAGCTTGATGAAGACGGTTTGCAGATTATCGGTCAGGTTGAACATGGTAAAGTTTTAATTGATGGTAAAGGGGTCGGCGAAATTGATTTCACAACCCTGCACGACCGCCGCCATCTTTCCGCTAACGGCATGGTCATGATTGTCGTCGGGATCAATGAAAGCAGCGGTGAAATTGTTTACGGGCCCGAGATTACCACCAAAGGTCTGATTGCCGCCGAGAATGAAATTATTATGGATGAACTGCAGGTGATCGTGGCCGATACGCTGGCGGCGATTCCGGTGTTGGAACGAAGTGACTGGCTTGAGGTGAAAGCGATCCTGCGGCGGACGGTGAAAAAATATTTTCGTGCGACGCTGGATAAAAAGCCGATTATTTTACCGGTAATTATTGAGTTGTAGGTAAAGATGGCACCGGCAAGAATAACCATAAAACGGCAGGACTGGAAGGCCGAAATGGCCGGGATAATTTTTCTCGGGGTCGCGGTTTTTCTGTTGATGGCTCTGCTCTCCTATTCGCCCCGGGACCCCTCCTTAAATCATACGGTCGGCGGCAATGTCGAAATCGCCAATCTCGGCGGCCGCATCGGGGCGTTAGTGGCGGATCTGCTGCTGCAGGGGGTCGGCTGCGGGGCCCTGATTCTACCGCTTTATCTGTTCGGGGTTTTTATCGGCCTATTGAATCACAAAAAGTATCCGCCGTTAAGCAGTCTCGGCGGAATGTTATTACTGGTTTTTTGCACGTCGATCTGGAGCGCCCTTATTTTTCCGGTCTGGGTCATTCAGGGGAGCGAAATTTTTACCGGGGGCGTTTTCGGGAAAGTGGTGGGTGAATTTTTCCTCTCTTTCTTTAATCCGATCGGCACCTACCTTTTGCTGAGTGTGATTTTTGCCCTGGCCCTGATTGTGACGACCAATATCTCGCCGTTGCGGATTGCCGCCCTTTTATTTTCGACCATTTTACAGATTGCCCGCCTGATTATGCGGGGGGTCAACCGGCTTTTTACGATGATTCGCGGATTATTTAAACGCTCCGCTGAAAGTCCGGTTCCGGTAATCTCGGATTCGCCGGAAAAAGCTAAAAAACGTTTGAAGAAGGTTAAAATCGGGCGGGCGCCCGCGGAAAAACCCAAGCCCGCCCCGATGAACCAGAGTCCGCTGCCGTTTCTGCGGGACAGCGGTAAAATTACCCTGCCGAGTTTGAACCTGCTGGAAGACCCGCCGCCGAAACCCAAAAAAAGTACCGATGATGAGAGCCTGCGGCTTAAATCACAGCAGCTTGAGAACAAACTGCGGGATTACGGGGTTCAGGGCCAGGTGGTGGCGGTTCACCCGGGGCCGGTGGTCACCATGTATGAATTTCAGCCGGCGGCCGGCATTAAACTTAGTAAAATCAGTAATTTGTCTGATGATCTGGCGTTGGCGATGAGCGCGATGTCGGTGCGGATTGTTGCTCCGATTCCGGGTAAGGCGGTCGTCGGCATCGAAATTCCGAATACTGAACGGGAGGGGGTCAATTTTAAGGAGCTTTTGTTAAGCTCGGCTTTTCAGAAGAGCAAAAGCGCGCTGCCGCTGGCGTTGGGCAAGGGCATCGACGGGGTGCCGCAGGTTGCTGATCTTGCTAAAATGCCGCATCTTTTGATTGCCGGCTCCACCGGTTCGGGGAAAAGCGTCGGGATCAATTGTCTGATCTGCAGTATTCTTTTTAAAGCGATGCCGGATCAGGTCAAATTCATTATGGTCGATCCCAAGCGGCTTGAACTTTCCGTCTACGACCATATTCCCCATCTGCTCCTGCCGGTCGTCACCAATCCGAAACGGGCCGCCGCCGCCCTGCGCTGGGCGGTCGAAGAGATGGAGCATCGTTATACCCTGATGTCGAAAACGGGGACCCGGAATGTGGTCTCCTACAACCGTTTTGTCGAAAAAGAGCTGGCCCGGCGTAATCAAACCGCGCGATCTGAACCGGAAATTGATACCGCCGAACTGGTTCTTGACGGTGAGGCCGGTAATCGTGGTGATGAGGTAAGCGAAGCGGAAATGGCGCTGGAGAAATTTCCTTATATCGTTATTATTATTGATGAACTGGCTGATCTGATGATGGTGGCCTCGAAAGAGGTGGAAGAGTCGATTACGCGTCTGGCGCAGATGGCGCGGGCCGCCGGTATTCATCTGATTCTGGCCACGCAGCGGCCCTCGGTTGATGTAATTACCGGGCTGATCAAGGCCAATTTTCCGGCCCGGATCTCCTTCCGGGTTTCATCGCGGATTGATTCCCGGACCATTCTTGACGCTTCCGGCGCCGAACATCTGCTTGGCAATGGCGATATGCTCTTTTTAAAACCCGGCGGTTCGGTTTTTACCCGTCTGCATGGAGCTTTTATCAGTGATGAGGAGATCCGGGATTTAACCGATTATCTCCGCACTCAGGGCACACCCGAGTACCAGGATGATATGTTGAAAAAACATGAGGAGGCTTTGGCCAAGGCGAAAGCCAAAGGAAGTTCGCGCAGCGGCGCGGCGACCGCGGACGGCGAAGATGAGGCTTACGATGAGCTTTACGATCAGGCCGTCGCTTTTGTCGCTTCCCTGAAAGGGGCCTCGGCCTCAATGATTCAACGCAAATTCAGAATCGGCTATAATCGTGCGGCCCGAATTATCGAAACCATGGAACGTGAAGGGGTGGTCGGCCCCGCCGAGGGCAGCAAGCCGCGCAAAATTCTGATTCAACCGCTTGACGCTTAGGGCAGGTACGAAAAAAATTGTAAAATTACTCCAGTTTTCCAGTAGAAAAATCGGAACCATTACTGATGTTCTCAAAAATCTACTTCAAAGTCCTCGCCGTTGCCATCCTGATAATCGCTATCTATACGGGAGTGATTATCTTCTATATTTCCCCGCAAATTGAAAAACGTGTAGTTCATCTCGAAGAGAAAACCGGTAAGGCCCACCTGCAGGAGATTGCAACAGTTGTCGATACCGCGGCGCGGGAGTTGAACAGTTATGAACAGAATTCGATTGCGATGCACAAAGAGGAATTACGCAACATAACTGAAGTTGCCTCCCGTCTGGTGGAAGAACTCTATAAATCTTCGCAGCCGGAGCAGATCAAAAAGCATATTCTGGTCGAGGTAAATTCATTCAGGAATAATCTTTTAAGTTATTATGATAAAAGTCAGGAATCATTCTCACAGAGTGAAATCAAAAAAATTATTGAGGATTTTGTCAGGCTTTATCGTTATGACAGCGGGACCGGGTATTTTTTCATTAATAGAGATACCGTTAATATCCTTCATCCAATAAAACCTGAGCTTGAAGGCCGGGATCTGGCCGGCCTGGAAGATCAGGACGGCAAACATTTTGTTCAGGAGTTTACCCGGATTGTTGAACGGAAAAAAGAAGGTTTCTGCTCCTATAAATGGCTTAATCCGATCTCTCATAAAATTGAAGAAAAACTGACCTACGTCTTTAAATTTCCCCCTTTCAACTGGATTGTCGGGACCGGTTTTTACCTGCCGGCGGTCAAACGCCGGAAACAGAAAAAGGCTCTCGATTACATCTCCAACCTGCGTTACGGCGACAATGAGTATTTCTTTGTCAGTAACTACGATTCGGTCCTGATCAGCCATCCGACGATGAAGGGCCGGGATATGCGGGGCATCAGAGACCCGAAAGGGGTTTTGATCCTGCCGCCGATGGTGCAGATTGCCCGGGAGCAGGGCCAGGGTTTTCACAGCTATTCCTGGGTCAAATTGAAAGATGAAGGCCGGCTCTACGAAAAGTTAACTTTTGCCAAAGACATTAAAGAATGGCATTGGGTTATCGGGACGGGGATCTATCTCGACCAGGTGGAGCACGAAGTCGCCCGGAAAAAATCCGACCTGATTAAAAACTTGAGGCAGTTGATGCTGACGACCAGAATCGGCTCTACCGGCTATATCTATATCTTTAATTCAAAAGGGAAAATGATTGTCCACCCCAATCCCAATATCGATGGTAAAGACTTCAGTAAATTTGAAAACCCCGGTAAGAGCAGTTTTATCCTTGATGATTTGATCGATGCTTATAAGTCCGGCAAACGGGTACTGTATTATAAATGGGACAAACCCGAAGATAAAGGCCACTATGTCTACGATAAAGTTTCCTGGATAGATTATAATAAGGTTTTTGACTGGTATATCTGCAGTTCGGCCTATATTTCGGAGATTACTTCCACGGCAAATCAAATACGGCAATATATTGGTTTTATCTCTGTGGGATTAGTTTTGGCGGCCCTGTTGATCAGCGTCTTTTTATTCAAAAAGATGTTTAATCCAATTGAAACCCTGTCGCGCAAAGCCCTGCAGGTAAAAAATGGTGATTTGACTGTCAGAAGCGCAATAAATACCGGCGATGAGGTTGGTACTCTGGCCCAGACATTTGATGAAATGCTGGATACCATTGAAGAGAATATTACGACCCTGGATAACAAGGTCAATGAAAGAACCAGGGCTCTCAATGAGCAGAAAGAGGTTTTTGAGACCCTGTTTTATCATTCGGCGGATGCGGCGACAATTATAAAAGGGGGAAAATTTGTTGATTGCAATCAGGCGGCGATCGAGATGATCGGTTGTGAGAGTAAGGCGGATTTTCTCAGTTCGAACCCCGTTAAATTTGCGGTCGGCCTGGAGGCGGAGAGACCGGAATTGCTGGGTAAAGCTAACGAAATGGTGGATGTCTGTCTCAAAAAAGGTTTTCATCGTTTTGATTGGGTTATTGTCCGGGTTGACGGCCGGAAATTATGGGTTTCAGTAACCTTGACCAGAATGCGGATTAAAGGAGACACCCTGCTCTACGTTGCCTGCCGGGATATATCCGAAGCCCGGAAGGTGAAAGACGAACTTTTTGAGGCGAAGCTTAAAGCTGAAGCGGCGACCCGGTCAAAGTCTGAGTTTCTTGCCAATATGTCCCACGAAATCCGGACGCCGATGAATGGGATTATGGGGATGACGCATCTGGTTTTACAGACGGATCTCAGCGACAAGCAGAGAAGCTTTTTGTTGAAGATTGCAAAATCATCGCAGTCCCTGTTGGAAATTATCAATGATATCCTGGATTTTTCCAAGATCGAAGCGGGCAAACTGGAGATTGAAATTATCGATTTTGATCTTTTTGAGCTTATCGATACGGTCGTCGGCCTGGTTGAGTTTAAAACCCGGGAGAAGCAACTGGAACTGATCGTCGATTACGCTTCTGAACTGGGGTGCAAATTCCGGGGCGATCCGTTACGGATCTCGCAGATCCTGACAAATCTGATCGGTAATGCCGTGAAATTTACCGAGTATGGTGAAATCGCGGTTTATGTGGAGCCCGCGAGCGCTAACCGGGTGCGTTTTGAGGTCAGGGATACCGGCATCGGGATGAGTGCCGAGGTGCAGGAGCGGCTTTTTCATTCATTTTCTCAGGCTGATGGCGGTACCAGTCGTAAATACGGCGGTACCGGGCTGGGGCTGGCCATTTCCAAACAGCTGGTTGAATTGATGGGCGGCAGTATCCGGGTTGAATCGGAGGAGGGACAGGGCAGTTCCTTCATTTTTGAACTTGAACTTGTATCCGGGCGCGAAGAGCCGTTAAAATCGCTTGATTTTCTTGCCGGGAAAAGAGTACTGGTGGTTGATGACAATACTACCTGGCAGCAAGTTCTGGAAAATTTACTGCGGAAATTCAAAATTGAAGTGGCCGTTGCTGATTCCGGTGAGGACGCGATTGCCAAACTCAAAGACAGCCATAATCAGCCTTTTGATTTGATTTTGATGGATTGGCAGATGCCCGGGCTTGACGGAATTGAAACTACCCGTTTGCTTAATCTTTCCGGTGCCGCAACGGGTGAATCGCCGCCGACAGTGATTATGGTGAGTGCTTTTCAGCTGGGCAGTATGGTTTCTCAGGCCAAGTCAGTCGGGATTCATAAATTCATTCAGAAGCCGGTCAATCCGTTGCTGTTGTATGACATTTTATGTGATGTTTTTACCGGCGGCAGCGTGAATCCGTACCCGGTTCGAGATTCGGAATCAGAGAGTTTGAAGAATGAGCTGTCGCGGTTGCGGGATAAAGTTATTCTCCTGGCGGAAGACAATAGTATCAATCAGGATATTATTGTCGGTTTGCTCGACGGCAGCGGTATTACCGTCGATATCGTCGGCAACGGCCATCTGGCGGTGGAACGTTGCCGTGAGCGTAACTACGATCTGGTTCTGATGGATCTGCAGATGCCGGTTCTGGATGGTTACGCGGCGGCACAATTAATTCGGAAGTTCGATCCGGATATCCCGATTATCGCATTAACGGCAAATGCGATGGCCAGCGATGTCGAGAAAACCCGTCAGGTCGGGATGAATGAGCATCTTAACAAACCGATTGATGTCGAGAAATTATTCGCCGTACTTCTGCAGTATCTGGGGGCGGAAAACCTTGGCCCCGGAGAAGATCCGGCCGCGGCTGAAGTACGGAACAGCGGCCCCGCTCCGGCCTTGCCGCTTACCGGTTTCAAGCTGATCGACACTGAAAAAGGTCTGGCGCACCTGCTCGGAAATGTTAAACTTTATATGAAAATCCTGCAGGATTTCGCGTTGGAATTTAAGGGGTTGGAGCTTGATCTGCGGAGTCCGGACAGCGCTCTGGTTATCCATGCTCTGAAAGGCCTCAGCGGCAATATCGGGGCCGCTTCCCTGGAGCAGATCTGCCGGGATCTGGAAGAGAGCCGCGATGCGGATTTGCTGTCGCAGTTGTATGATAAACTGCGTCGTGTGATTACTGAAATTGAGGATAACATCATCAGCGCCAGCGCGATGGAAACCGGTTCCGGTGAGAAAATTGACGATACCTTTCTGGCTGAGAAAATTAACGATCTTAAAGCCGCTCTGTCGCGGAGAAGATCAAGGGAGTGTACTCAGGTTCTTGCCAAGATCAAACAATATCAACTGAATGCCGGGCAAAAAGAGTTGCTTGCTGATCTGGAAAGATTGATTCAGTTGCGGGATTTTAAGGCGGCTCTGGCCTTTCTGGGAGGTGATGACAGTGAAAAGAGAAACGATTCTGGTAGTTGACGACACGGTTGTCAATCTCGATATCCTGGTCAATCTGTTGCGGGATTATGATGTGGTCGAAGCGGTTAACGGTGAGGAAGCTCTGGAGATTGTCGGGCAGGAGCAGGTCGATTTGGTTCTGCTTGATATAATGATGCCCGGTATGGATGGTTACACGGTTTGTCGTAAAATGAAGGAGAATGATCAAACCCGCGGTATACCGATAATTTTTATTACCGCGCGCAGTGATGAAAACGCGATTGAGAAAGCCTATGATTGCGGCGGGGTTGATTATGTGACCAAACCGTTCAAGCCCAGGGAACTTCTGGCCCGGGTTAAAATTCAATTAGAACATCAGAAATTGATTGCGCAGCTCGAATTTCTGGCGGCGCGGGACTCGATGACCGGGATCTATAACCGGCGTAAATTTTTCGAACTGGCAAAGCAAAAATTTTCAGAAAATCCTGAAAATCTGTATGCCGCCATGCTTGATATTGATGAATTCAAGAAAATCAACGACCGTTACGGCCATCCCAGCGGGGATCGGGTGATCAAGGCGGTTACCGGCGCGATCAGTGGAATTATCGACGAAGATTCCGTGTTCGGACGCCTGGGAGGCGAAGAGTTCGCTATAATTTGTCACTATGACAATCAGGAGTTTGTGGTTAACAAACTTGAATCCATTCGTAAAGAAGTTGAACAGCTGGAGGTTATGAGTGAGAAAGGGGAGTTGATCAAGTTTACGATCAGTGAAGGCGTGGCCAAAGTTGATGGTACGATTCGCAACCTTGATGAATTGCTCCAGTGCGCCGATGAGATGTTATATAAGGCCAAGGGGGCCGGCCGTAACAAGACGATTTTTCGGATATAGTTTTAAGCTGTAAGTTTTAAGCTGTAAGCTGCGGAGGGGCTGCGGCTTTTACATAAAGAGGGAGAGGAATATGGTTGACATCTTGAAGATGACATTCGGGGGATTGCCGCCGCGCATATAGATATCATCTTCAATCCGGGTCAGAACCTTGGTCATCAGGACTTCGTAGCCCATATTTATATAACCTTCCGGGGCCTGTTCATTGGTGATAAAGTAGAGTTTTCCCTGACGGTCATGGTAGGTTTTCAGACGCCAGCCGACCTGGCTCAAGTTGCTGTAGAGTCTTTTCAGGCGCTCCAGCGGAATCTGCAGACTGGTAACCATCGTATTTGTGTACGGGGTGTGCTGGGCGTAGCCTTCATCAATACTTTTTCTTAAGCCTAAAGCGAGCAGCGCAATCCGATCCTTATAGCCGGTATCCTGAGCGAACGCGGCGGTTAAAATCTCATTTGAACGGAGCTCGTCATACGGCGAGCCGATGCCTTCCCGGTACTGGAAAACCAGTTCAAGTTTTTTGCTCTGCCGGTTGCGGTCGGGCTCATATTTAGGGTTTTTCAGGTAGAGCCGCCGGCAGAATTCCTCCAGGCAGATGTAATGCTGCCGGATATGATGTTTTATCATCAGGACATCGGAAGATGTCAATATCCCGCGCATCCCGCCGCGATCCCCACACCCCCACAACAGCGCCAGGAGCGCGGCAAGCGTCAGAATTTTTCCTGAATGTCGAAGAATCAGCGGCATGTATCTCCAATGCGGGAACCGATCCCGCAACCCAAACAGGGCTTTTCGGCCCGTACCCCAGGGGCAATCCGATGGTCGCTTGGTCGCAAATAAGTACTCTTATCAGAACATTTTCTGATTATTAAATCTTGTTTTTTGGTGCAGAAAATAACCTGTAAGGCACTAATCCTTGATGAAAAAAGACAATAAAGCCGGAATCATAAAGATGGTAAAAACGGTTGAAAGGGTAAGGCCCCCTAAAACCACACTGCCCAGGCCGCGATAAAGCTCGGAACCGGCGCCGGGGAACAGCACCAGCGGCAACATCCCCAGAACACTGGTTAGGGAACTCATAAAGATCGGCCGGATTCGGCTCTCAACCGAAGATTTCAAGGCGGCTTTGGCCGGCATACCCGAGTTTTTGAAATTCAGGGTTTGATGTACAATGAGAATCGCATTGTTAACGACAACGCCGATCAGGATAATAAAACCGAGCATGGTCAGAATATCCATATTTTGCGGGGCGATAAAACGGTTTACCAGAGCCAGCCCGATAAAGCCGCCGGCGGCTGCCGGCGGGACGCTAACCATAATAATCAAGGGATAGAAAAAACTTTCAAACAGGGCCGCCATCAGCAGATAGGTAATGATCAGCGCCAGGATAAAGTTTTTCTGCAGCGCGATCCGGGTCTGGGTCAGTTTGTCGGCGGTGCCGGAGAGAGAGATCTCGACCCCGTTGCCGGAAAGCCCCATTTTCTTAAGTTGCGGCAGCAGTTTCTGCGAGAGCGTATCCATAGCCGCTTCCAGGGGGATACTGCGCGGCGGGGTTACCTGCAGGGTGATGTTGCGCCGTCTTTCCAGATGGTTTATCTGAGTCGGGCCCGAGGTTTCCGTCAAATTCGCCAATGATGAGAGGGGAATGGTCTGGCCCTTGCCGGTGACTATCGGCAGGTTGATAATCTGATCCGGGGTCGCAACCATATCTTTGCGGCCCATCAGGGTCAAATCAATCTGGTTGCGGCCCGGCGCTTTGAAATCATCAATCTTCCGGCCGTCGACAAAGACATCGACCATCAAGCCGAGTTCCCGGGCATCAACATCTAAAGCGGCACAGCGATCGCGGCGTGGGGTGATGGTGATTTCGGGGCTGGTAAGTTCCAGTGACGGCACCGGCCTTACCTGAGTCCCGGGAATCGCCTTGCGAATCATTCCGAAAAGGGCGCCGCCCGCCTGAGTCAGGCGGTTTAAGTCGGGGCCGTTAATGTCAACTTCAATCGTTCGCCCTTTGCCGAGGCCCCTGGAGAAAATGCCGTATTGCATAGCCACGCCGTACATTCCCGGAATTGAAGCAATAATTTTTTTTAAGGGTTTGATAATGCTGCGGACCTTCTCCGGATGAACTGATTTGGCGCCGATAAAAAGAACCTGGCCGCTGCCGACATAAAAATAGGTTGAAATCTGATCGGCCCCGTCGATTGCTTTTTCCATGTAGGGTTTGAGCTGGCGACCGACTTCGTTGCCGACGGCCTTTTTTTCGGCATCGGAGTAGCCGGGCGGCGGAATCAGGACGCCGGCGATCAGATTGCGGTTTCCAGTCGGCAGATATTCCATTTTGGGAAAAAGCAGCCAGGCGACCAAAAGAGCGCCGCCGCCGAGCAGAAACACCGTCGCCAGCCGGCGGTACCAGAGTTCGCTGATCCAGCCGACCAGATTTGCGAGCGCCTGGGTCAGGAAAGCGCCGAATCGGGCTAAAGGGTCCGGCCGCCGGGGCGCCGCCGGGGTTTTAACCTTAGTTTTTTCGGCCGCCTTTCGTTCGCGCAAGCGGAAGAGGATATTGCTGAAAGTCGGGATAAAGGTAACCGAAACCATAAGACTTAAAGCGATTGAGCCGCAGATGGCGATCGCCAGGTCTTTGAACAACTGCCCGGCTTCCTCCTTGATGAAAATAATCGGCAGAAAAACCGCCAGAGTCGTGATGGTTGAGGCGAGAACCGCGCCCCAGACCTCCTGACAGCCGTCCCGGGCGGCCTGGAAATGGGGTTTGTCGAGTTTGCGGTGGCGGTCGATATTTTCCATTACGACAATCGCATTGTCAACGACCATGCCCACCGCAAACGACATCCCGGCGAGGCTGATAATATTGAGATTGCGGTGGCCGAGCAAAAGAAACAGGAAGGTGCCGATAACACTTATCGGAATCGCCGCGGCCACGACCAGGGTTGCTGAAAGACTGCGCAGAAAAAGCAGCAGGACAATAATCGCCAGGGCGCTGCCGATCCAGATGTTCTGCCGGACCAGGCCGATGGCGCTGTCAATGTAGGGGGTCTGGTCGTAGACCCAGTCCAGATAGAGGCCTTTTTGTTTGAGAATGTCGCGGTTGAGCTGATTGACAACCCTGTGGGCGTCACGGGTTAACTCCAAAACATTGGCGCCGGCCTCTTTTTTGACGCCGATGGCGATGGCGGTCTGGCCGTTATGAAAGATCGCGGCATTGGCTTTTTTGTGGCCGAATCTGACTTTGGCAATATCGCCGACGGTAATGATTTCGTCATTTTTACTGCGTAAAATTACTTTTTCAATATCGGCGGGTTTCTGATATTCGCCGACCGTGCGCACTATATAGCGGCGTTTCGCGGTGTTGACATCGCCGCCGGAAATATTAACATTTTCGCCGCGCAGGCGTCGGCTTAAGAGCGAGATGCTTAAATCTTTGGCCGCCAGGGCGTAAGGGTTGGTAATGACCTGGATCTCATCTTCGGTGCCGCCGACAACGTAGAGTTCAGCCACGCCCGGAACCCTTTCCAGGCGTTGGCTTATGTGTTCGTCAAAATAGGTCCGGTAGGTATCAACCTCGCGGCGGTTTCCGGCCAGGGTTTTAAACATTATCCAGATTACCGGTGAGGAATTAGCTCCGGAAGCGGTAATTACCGGTTCTTCGACATTTTCGGGATAGCTGCTGACCTCATTAAGTTTGTTCGAGGTGCGCAGCATAATATCTTCAAGGTTGGCATCGAGCGAGAAAGTGAGAATGATCCGACCGATGTTGTCAACGCTTTCGCTTTCCATTTTGGTCAAATGGCGCAGGCCTTTTAAGACATCCTCCTGTTTTTCGACGATCTCACGCTCAATCTCATAAGCCGTGGCCCCGGGCCAGGCGGTTTTAATGGTCAATTCCGGCAAAGCCACGTCCGGAGTTAACTGAATCGGCAGCGAAGTCAGGCCAAGAAGGCCGAACATAATAACCATAATCACGCCGACCATAACCGTAACTGGCCGTTGCAGACAGATCTCGATTAAATTCACGGCTTCTGCTCTCCCGCTGCCGGAATTATCATTACAGCCTGGCCCGGCCGCAGCCGTTCATTGCCGCGGATAACCACCGGCCGGCCCGCTTGTAACGGCTGTTTCAATGAGGAAATGATCGCGTAATCGGCATCATATCCGGAAATTTTGACCGGGACAATTTCAGCCTTATTTTCGACGATACTTACTAAATAGGTGGTGCCGGCTTTTCTGACGACGGCAGCGCGCGGCGCCAAGAGAGCCGTTTCCGGTTTACCGGTCGGCAGCATAACCTCAAGGTCAAAGCCCGGCAGCAGGCCGTTCCCTGGCGGCAGATCAAGATAGAGCGGGAAGGTTCTGGTTTTAACGTTGCCGCTCGGAATGATTCGGTTAAATTTACCTTTCAGGGTCTTTTTGTCCGGGCCGATATGAATGGTGAGGTTTGAATTTTTGTCGATAAAGGGAAGATAGCGGGCCGGAACCTGAACCCGGGCCGCCAGTTGCTTAAGGTCGATCAGGCGGCAGACGGTCGCCCCGGTCGCCACCCATTCGCCGATTTCGAAAAGACGCTCGGCAATAACTCCGGCAAACGGGGCGCGAATGGTTTTCTTTTCGATTTCAAGTTTGAGACGGTCGCGTTTAACCTTGGCCACCGCGAGTCTGGCGCTGAATTCCTTAAGTTTGAAAAGCCGGTTATCGTAGGCCTGTTTGGAGGTGGCCTTCGAGGCGAAAATCGGTTTTACCCGTTCAAAATCAAGTTTGCCTTTTTCCAGCATAATGCTGACCGTTGCAATTTCACGTTCGGCAACCTTCAGGGTTGACTGGAGAAGATCGGCATTTAAGCGGCATAGGATCGCGCCTTTTTTGACAAAGGCGCCCTCACGCGGCGGGGCTTTCATAACCAGCCCGTCAGTCTCGGCGGCAACCCGGCTTTCGCGCTCGGCAACGACGCTGCCGGTCATCGGGATCCGGGGCGCGATATGTCGTTCGATTAAAGAGGACGTTACCACTTTGGCGGGGGGGCGGCCGGGAGCTTTACCCGCCCTGGCGGAGCCGGAGCCGACCAGGGTCATCAGAATCGTAAAACTTAAGGCGATTAATGTTTTTTTGTAATAATCAGGCATAAAAGATACCCCAGGAGTTTTCGTCTTTAATCAAAAAGAAACTGATGCTTACTTATACCTTGCTTTACTGACCGCGGGCAAGTTAAATCTTATGCGGGAACAATCCCCGCAACCCAATCGGGCCTTTTCGGCCCGCACCCAGGGACAATCCGCTGGTCGCAAATAAGTCCTCTTATCGGAACATTTTCTGATTATTAAATCTTGTTTTTTGGTGCAGAAAATAACCTGTAAGGCACTGATGAAACAGTTACTCCCGGAGAAAAACCGCGCCCGACCCCGGATTCGGCTGAATAGTTACTGGTTTTTTAAGAAAATCCTGCTTGACAGTCGGATTTTTTAATTGTAGGGACAGCGTTTGTTATGAAGTATATGTACAAAAATGATTTTCCCGGCGGGCAGGATGTGATTGTCGATAGCGCCGGGCAGCGGCCGGGGGCAGCAATATGCAGGTAACAGTTAAGCTCTTCGCCGGTCTGCGTCAGGGGCGTTTCGCGATCCGGGAATTTGAATTCGCGGACGGGGCCGGCATGGCCCGGATTGTCGCGGATATTGGCATCTCCGATTCCGAGCTGGGGATTTTGCTTTGTAATGGCCGCCATACCGAGCTCTCCTGTAAACTTGAAGATGGTGATGTTGTTTCAATCTTCCCGAAAATCGGTGGAGGTTGAGTTGGCGGCGGCTCTGGTCGAATATCTAAGGAAAGTTGTGGACAGCGAGGGCCTGTTATCCTGGTCGGCTTACCGGGATATCGGCGCGCGGTTCGCGGTTACTTATAGGGAAATTGAGGAAACCGCGCTGAAAAACGGTTTTTTCCCAAAGCGTTTGCAGCGGCAGCGCAATCTTTTCGGCGCCGCGGCGCAGTTAGATCTACTTAAAGCCAAGGTTGCGATCGTCGGCTGCGGCGGCCTGGGCGGGGCGGTTTTTGAGATGTTGTTGCGTATCGGGGTTGGTCATCTGTTGGTGATTGACCCCGATTTTTTTGATGAAAGCAACCTCAACCGGCAGTTCCTGGCCACGATTGAAAATCTGGGCCGTTACAAGGTCGATGCGGCTTTGGCGCGGGGGCGGCTGGTGAATCCGGTGGCCGAAGTTGAAACCCTGAACCAGGTGTTTCAGAGTGCCGCGGGGCGGGCGCGCCTTGCTTTATGTGATCTGGTTCTGGACGCCCTCGATTCGGTTAGCGCCCGGCTGGAACTGGCACGGTTATGTGCCCAGAATCAGCAGATGCTGATTCATGGCGCGGTGGCGGGCTGGTCCGGGCAGATGGTTCCGGTGCCGTCCGACTCGGAAAAGATGGCGCAAATCTATCCCGGAAATAATCCCGAAACTGAACCGGTGGTTCCGCTTCCTGAGACTGAAGAGCCGCTTGATAATTCAGCTTTGACCGTCAACGCGGTGGCGGCGCTGCAGGTGGCCGCCGCGGTTCGGTATGTATGTAATTTCGGGGGCGGACCTGAAACTTCCGCGATCAAGCCCGAATCCGGGCTTGCGGGTTGTTTTATTGATTTGCTGGAGCCGGCTCTGGAGCGGCTGTTTTGAAAATATTTTTAAGATCCCTGTTAAACCGGCGTATGCTGGTCTCTCTGCTGATGGGTTTCAGCTGCGGGGTGCCGCTGCTGTTGACGATTACGGTACTTCAGGCCTGGATGCAGGAGGTCGGGGTCAATATCAAGGTTATCGGCCTTTTTTCGCTGGTCGGCTTGCCTTACACCCTGAAATTTCTCTGGGCTCCGGTACTGGACCGTTTCAGCCTGCCTTTATTCGGTCGGCGCCGGGGCTGGCTTTTGCTTTTTCAAATCCTGTTGATGCTGGCTATTGCCGGCCTCGGGTTGACCAACCCGGTCGCCAATCCGGCGCTGGTTGCCGGGGTTGCCTTTCTTGTTACTTTTTTCTCGGCTTCGCAGGATATTGTCGTCGATGCTTATCGTCGTGAAGATCTAACCGATAACGAACTTGGCCTCGGCTCGGCACTTTATGTTAACGGTTACCGGGTCGGGATGCTGGTTGCCGGGAGCGGCGGCCTGATTCTGGCCGACCATATCCCTTTTCGTCTGGTTTATCTGTTTCTGGCGGCAACTATGCTGGTGGGGATTGTGACGACCTGTTTCTGCCGGGAGCCGGAGATGACCCACGGGACTCCGATCGATTTCAAGGAGGCGGTTATCGGGCCCTTTGTCGATTATTTTACCCGGCCCGGAGCCTGGCTTTTGTTGGCATTTATCCTTTTCTACAAGATCGGCGATCAGATGGCCACCACCATGACGATGCCTTTCTATCTGGAAATCGGTTTCAGCAAAACCGAGATCGGCACCATCGTTAAACTCTTCGGGTTCTGGGCGACCATCAGCGGCGGGCTTCTCGGTGGGGTTATCCTTTTAAGGTTGGGAATTCTCCGCTCTCTCTGGATCTTCGGCATCCTGCAGGCGGTATCGACTTCAGGTTTTGCCCTGCTCGCGAATCTGCCGCCGACGCTTTCACTTCTGGCCGGGGTAATCGCCTTTGAAAACTTGAGCGGCGGCATGGGGACGGCCGCCTATGTCGCCTACATGGCGTCACTTACCAATAAAAGATTTACCGCCACCCAATACGCCCTGCTCTCAAGCCTTATGGGCATCCCCCGAGTCCTGGCGGCGGCCCCCACCGGTTACGCGGTTGCCGCTTTAGGCTGGAGTAACTTTTTCATTTTCTGCACCCTGGCCGCTCTGCCTGGCCTGATACTCCTTTTCTGGATAAATCGCGAAAACCGTTCAACCACCTCTCCTGTCTGAATTTTTCCTCCGGTCGCAATGGGGTCAGGTCTGGCAGTGCGGCAGCGGAGTCCGGCAGTGGGGTCGGTCCGGCAGAGTGCGGCAGTGGGATCAGGCTTGACTTATGGGTATTCTTTTGGGTTGCGGGATTTGTTCCCGTATTGGATTTGCTTCTTGCATTTGCCTCCTGGAGCAGTTATAAAGCCGAGTAAAGTAGTTATGAAATTGAAATGGTTTTTCTTGCGTAAAATTAGTTGTTTTCGGATGGGTAGTTGAGATATATGTGTGGAATCCAAGGGCTGGTATCGGCGCGTATGGGCGTTGCTGAAGTTAAAGAAAAATTATTGCAGATGGGAGATATTCAGCGCCATCGCGGGCCTGATGATATGGCGGCGGCGGTTTATGAAAGCAGTGTGCGCCGGGTGGGCTTCGGTTTTGTCAGGCTTTCAATCCTTGATCTTGAAACCGGAATGCAGCCGGTTTACGCTCAGGCCGATAACTCGGCTTTGATCTGTAACGGTCAGCTTTATAACTATCTTGAACTTAAAGAAGGCTTCGATGATGGGCAATGGCAGACTAAGGGTGACGCTGAAGTAATCCTGCAGATGCTGTGCCGCTTTCAGCCGGAAACGGCGTTGTCGGTTTTCAACGGTATGTATGCCGGCGCCTTTTTCTCGCCCCGGCAGCGTCGGCTGTTGCTCTTTCGCGATCGTTTCGGGATAAAACCGCTTTACTATCGCGTCGTTGACGGAGATCTCTTTTTTGCCTCCGAGATAAAAGCTTTGCTCAAGGTAAGTGGTTCAGCTCCAATCGATAAGGCGGCTTTTCCGACCCTTTTTACCTATCGTTATCTGCCGGGTGAGGCGACGGTTTTTGCCGGAATCAAACGCCTGCCGCCGGGTTCGTTTATGAGCTATGATCTGGATACCGGTAAATATGAGATTAAATCGTACTGGCAGAATATCTTCCCGGAGCCGGAAGCGGCTTCCGGTCGGCGTGAAAAAATTTCACTGATCGAAGCCCAAGAGCGGCTTTATGAAATCTTTACCGATGCCGTGCGTCTGCGTTTACGTTCCGATGTTGAAGTTGGGAGTTTTTTAAGCGGCGGAATTGATTCCTGTGCGGTGGCGGCGGCGGCCGTAAAGCTTCAACCCGAGTTCTCGCTTTTTACGATCGCTTTTCAGGAGAAAATATATAATGAGTTGCCGGTGGTTAAGGATTTTTTAGCGGCCGGCGGGGCTCGCTTTGCCGCGGCCCGCCATCATGTCGGTTTTTGTCAGAAATCGTCTCTGAATGAGCTGCCGGATCTGGTCCGGTCTCTGGAGGAGCCGATTTTTTTAGGGGCGATACTGCCGACGGATCAGGTCTGCCGGATTGCCGGGCGTCGGGTAAAAACGGTGCTGACCGGCGAGGGTGCCGATGAAATCTTTGCCGGCTACCGTAAATTTCTTCTCGAGATGGCGGCGGTTGCCCATCTTGACGGTACCGGTAGTGCTAAACTTGAACTTGAGCAGTTGTATCCGGAGTTAAAGGCCTATCTTAAGCAGCGGGCCGCCGATCCGCTGCAGAGATACATTCAAAGTGAGATGCTTTTCTCAGAAGTTGAATTATCCCGACTTTTAGGGTATGATAAGATTGCGGTTGCCGGTTTAAATGAACTCAAAGCCGCCCCGCAGCTTAGCGGGGCTGAACATCCCCTGAATGCGGCTCTGGCGGTTGAGAGCCGTTGTCGGCTGCCCGATTATGTGATTTTGCGCTTAGATAAGCTGGCAATGCGGCATTCCCTGGAAACCCGGACGCCGTTTCTCGACTATCGCCTGGCTGAATTTGCCGCCCGTCTGCCGGTTGACTACAAAATTAATCTTAAAGCCGGTCGCGAAAAATATATTTTAAGAGAAACCTTTTCACGTTACAAACTGCTTGATGAACGCAGCGTGCGGCGGCGGAAACAGCCCTTTACCAGTCCGCTGGCAAGCTGGCTCGGCGCGCGTGATTTATGGCCGGAGGTGGTGGCTGAAACCCTGCTTGGAGGTATGATAGAACGGCACGGGGTGCTTGATCCGGAGATGGTTAAAGAGTTGACCCGAAAGGTAACAACCACCGGGGTCGGCCCGGCAACCTTGGTTTCCGGGGCCGATCGTTTGTTCGCGATTCTGGTTTTTACGTTATGGTATGAGGAATTTAGTAGTGACCGAAACTAGTAATTCATTAAGCGCGGAGCTTGTGGATAAGTTCAGTGCGGAACTCTATGCTTATTTAGAGAAATCGCTGCGGCCCGGGCCCTTGACCTACGGTTTTGAATATGAGTTTATGCCGGAAAAGCCGATGACTCCCGAACTTGTGGATAAAATAAAACAGGCTTTGCCGGATATGGGTTTCAGGTTGCGGACTGATGGCGGTTTTCAGGCTGAGGATGGCCTGGATGTCATTTTCGAACCGGGAGGCCAGCTGGAATACGGTTCACCGCCGCTGCTGGCGGATGATAACGATAAATTTACGGCACTGCTGGCTCATTTGACCGCGACTAACCGGCAGATAGCGGCGGACTTCGCGGTTAATTATATTGCGGTTGACTATATCCCCGGCCGCGAAGCGCAGCCTTTATGTATCTCCGGGCAGCGTTATCTTAATATGCATTCTCTTTTTACTGATAACGGCGGCCGCGGCTGCGAGATGATGAAAGGAACCGCTTCCATTCAGCTGCATGTCAGAATCCGCGCGTTTTCTGAAATGATACCGCTTTTCAAACTTCTGCTGCAGCTGGCCCGGGATGACGAATTTTCCATGTCGGAAAACCGCCGGGCGATCTGGGATGCGACTGATGTGAGTCGCTGCCGGCTGCCTGATTTTGGCGAAATTTCCACGGTCGGGGAATTATTAACCCGAATTGTCCGTTATGCCCTGACGGCAGTCGATTTAAATCAGCGAATTCCTTTCGCCCGGCTGGAAAATCCCACATTTCCCCGGTTTCTGGTTCATCTGACAACCATTTTTACCGATGTCCGCCTTAATCTTAAAGGCCCGACTTTTGAATTGCGCACTATGGATTCACTGCCGCCGGCCGATTTCAAAAAACGCTGGCAGCGGTTTATCGCTGAGGTCGAAAATCTCCTTTGAAAACGGAGAATCTTATGGCGGAAGTAACTGATTACAACTGGAAGCCGCCGCTGAACTGGATGCTTTATTGAAAAAATAATGTAACTATTCAGCCGAATCCGGGGTCGGGCGCGGTTTTTCTCCGCTCGGCGTTAAGATTTCTGTTTTTCCTTTAAGCTCGCTTACGCCCGCCTTGCAAAACTCGCTTACGCTCAAACAGTTGCAATGCTAATGCGGGAACAATCCCCGCAACCCAATTGGGCCTTTCCGGCCCGCACCCAGGGGCAATCCGCTGGTCGCACCCCAAGGGCAATCCGTTGGTCGCACCCCAAGGGCAATCCGTTGGGCGCAAATAAGTACTCTTATCAGAACATTTTCTTGTTTTTTCAAACCGAAAATAACCTGTAAGGTACTAATGGGCTCCCTCTCGCTTCCGAAAAACAACGAAATCGTTTCCGCAACCGCTTACGAAAAACCACCCCCGCCCCCTCCAGAAGGTGGGGGGGGTAAAATTTGGCTGAATAGTTACAAAATAATCAATCCTGCGCTTCTGCCTGAAAACTGCTTTTATCTCGCGCTGAGGCGCTGAGACGCAGAGACACTAAATCTGGGTTAATCTGTGGTTTATACTTTTTGTTGAACCGCAGATTAACACAGATAAAACTCTTATAATTTCAGATGTTTACAAGGTATTACCTGGACGTTGCCGATTGTTTGTTCAGCTCTGTCTGTAAAGCGGCGGCAGTGAATCCGGGGTCGATTTTTGCACCGTTTGCGGTCGCTCCTTAAGTTTGTCGGCCAGTTCGGACCAGATTTTTGCGCCATCCCAGGCTGATTGCTCAGTCGGGCTGTAGAGAGCTTTTTCAATCCCGGCAAGGATTTTTTCAAGGCCCGGCTGTTCGAGTTTATGGGCAATTGCCTTGAGGTTGGTCGGCGGATTTTCAGGCCAGGTGGCGGCGGCCCATTCCAGGATTGCCGCCTGGGTCGCGCCGGGATTATGGGCAAGACAGGCCTGTTTTATGGCTTCCTGACTGGCCTGAGGCCGCCGGATAGTTTGCGGTTGCGCTTTGCGGCTCTGAGCCGGTCGCCGGTGGCGGGAGCGCCACCAGAGCCCCAGGGTTATAAGCCAGACCAGCAGCAGAATAGTGCTGATCGTCTGCCAGAGTTTAATCTCTTTAGCAGAGTGCCCGTTCGCCTGGGGTACAACCCCGGTTGAGGTCGGCGAAATCTTTTTTTCGGTGGCGGTCTTTTCCACTTTATCAGCTTGCGGCGGCGCCGGTTTAAGTCCGGCGGCGGTTGAAACGGCGGCCGGATTCTGCGGGCCGGCCGCGACCACCTTGATTACCCTTTCCGGCAGCGCCGCCTGCTGTTGCCGGTTGTTGACAACATCCCACCAGTCAATCGTAATTGCCGGCAGGGTGAAGGTGCCGGGTTGAGACGGGATAAACGCCAGAGACTGGCGTTTGACGGCGTGGAGGAGATCGCCGTTGTCAATTTTGGTCTGCATCTCCGGCTGATCGAGGTAGACTTTGCTGCCGTCCGGGGCTTTAAACTTAATTTCCGGCAGCTGCTCAGCCGTTAAGCCTAAAGCTTCGATCTGGATAACCCGGGTCAGGGGTTCGCCGACTTTAAGCTCTTTAACCACATCCTCTTTTTCCATAATCTTCAGAGCCCGGGCCGGGAGCCAGCTGCGGCCGTGAAATTCAGCCGGGATCGGGCTCAGGGCAATTTCAAGTTTCCGGCTTTTCGCCCAGATGCGTTTCCCCGGATTGGTGAAACGGTCAAAAAACGGATCGCCTCCCATCAGATGCCGGTTGCCGTAATTCAGGCCGATGGCCTGAAAGCGGAGGGCCGGAACCGTTACTGAACTACCTTCCTCAGCCATAATTGCATATTTTCTTTCGATTACCTGGTAGGTCCGATCTCCTCTTTTTACCTGATAATTATGATCGTCTCCAAGTTTTTGGACAATCGCGTGGGCGATATCCGGCTCTTCAAGTGAAGCGTCACTGATTCGCATCTGACTGTTTATGAAAAGTTTGACGCTGATCGTCAGTTGCTCCTGGAGATAGGCCGGGGTGTCAATTTCCGGGGTTACTTCGATAAAAACATCCTTCAGATTTTGCGGGTCAACCGCAGTCGCCGGGGCCGAGTCGGTAACTTTCAGGGTTAAAGGGTTGCTTTTTTCTCTGCCGATGACAAAAGGCGGAATGGTGAAATCGCCGGTGTGCTGCGCTTCAATCTCGAAGGTCCAGGTCTTTTTGACCGTGGCCGAGCCGTTAATAATCGAGAAACTGCTGTTGCTGGAGCGGCTCAAGATGGTGAAATTTTTTTCTAAAGCGCTGGTATCGATATCGGCGATGGTATTACGGGCGCCATCGGCTTCAATTGTCAGTTGGACGGTTTCATCAATGCCGATTGTCCGGCGGTCGAGCCGGGCTGTTACCTGGGCTGAGCCGATAACCGGCAACAGAACGCTTAACAGTAAACCGAGGAGAACTCTTTTTGCTGAAACGGCTGTTATAACTTTCATCTTTACCACTCCTTACGACCTTGAGAACGATCTTTGCGGTCACGGTATTGATAACGGAATTTTCTTTCCAGCAGGCCGCCGGGATCATCCGGCACCCGGCGTAGCCACTGTTCCAGGGCCTGATGTTCAGGGTCCAGCGGTTTTTCTGCGGCCGCAGACGCGGCGGACTTTTTCGTTTGCTGATCCGGTTTGTCGTCCGTGGTTTTCTGCGCTTTTTTTGTGGCGGCTTTGGCTTGGTCAGCAGCCTGCTCCCGGGCTTTTTTCTCCGCCTGATTCCGGGCGGCGGCTTCCGACTCTGATCCCTGATCTTTCTGTTTTTGCGAGGTTTGCGATTTTCGCGAATCTTCTTTTTCGGAATTGTCGGATTGTCCTGATTTCGGTTCTTTATCAGCTGACTGCGGTTCGTTTTTCCGGCTCTGATTATTTTTTTGTCCACTTTGCGGCTGCTTGTCGGCTGGGCTATCCTTATCGGCATCCGACTTTTGTCTATCACTTTTTTTCGCGTCGCCCTTTTTATCTTGAGCAGATTTTTTCTGCTGATTATCCTTCTTCTGGTTATCCTTTTGCGATTTATCTTTCTGCGATTTATTTTTTTGCTGCTGCCGCTGTTGTTCGAGAAGTTTTTCAACCAGATCCCGGTTGGTTTTGGCATCGGTCATTTGCGGATCGATTGCCAGAGCTTTATCATAGGCTTTAAGCGCCGCTTTCAGATCTCCTGATTTAGCTAAGGCGTTACCGCGATTATAGTGACTTAAACTTGAGTTTTGCGCTTTGAGCGCGGCGGCGGCTTCTTTAAATTTCCCCGCCCGGTAGAGCGCGGCCGCCTGCCAGTCCGGATTGTTGCTTAAATTGGCGGCCCTGGCGAAATCATTTTTCTGAAAGGCCCGGGCGGCCTGTTGATTCGGGCGCTGCCAGAGATCCGAAAAAGTGAAAGCTGAAGCCGGTTTTGGCGGCAGGATAAGCGCTAAAAAAATCAATAAAAGCCAGCCTTTGCGAAAACTCAGGGCGGCCAGCAGCAGCAGCGGAATTATTAACCAGGGCCCGCGATCAAGCCACTGGTCGCCGGTGAATTTGCTCGCTTTCTGCCGGGCCGGAAAAAGGGTCTGCAGCTGACTTAAGTGGTCAAAGGCGCTCTCGGAAGATTCAATGGTCAGATAGCTGCCGCCGCCCACGGCGGCAACTTTTTTCAAAACGGCAAAATCGGGCACCGGGACCACAATCTCCCCGTGGCTGTTTTTCAGGTAGCCCCCACCCGGCAGCGCCACCGGGGCGCCGGTTTTGGTGCCGACGGCAACGACATCAACCCGATGGCCGGCGGCTTTTATCTTTTCGGCAATGGTTACGGTTTGCGGGTCGGCATCATCGGCAATCAGGATTATCTGGCCGTGATTAACGTTTGCCCGCTGCAAAAGCTCCAGCGCTTTTTCAAGACCGCGGTCAGCCCGGCTGCCGGGAACCGGAACCGTTTTGGTGCTGAGGCTCGGGATAAGATTTAAAAGCGTCGCCCGGTCATCAGTTAAAGGCGCGACAATAAAGCTGTCTCCGGCAAAAACCACCAGGCCCTGTTCCATTCCGGCTCCGGCCTTAATCAGGTCAATGGTTTTATAGCGGGCCCGGGTCAGGCGGGAAGGGGAGATGTCGGCGGCCGCCATTGACATTGACAGATCAAGAACAATTACCCGCCCGGCATTGGCTTTATAGAGCGGCTGCGGCAGACGCTCCCAGGTCGGCCCGGCTAAGGCCAGCGTCGCCAGGATCAGCATACTCAAGATCGCGGCGAAAATTCTTTTGCGCTCAACCGGGGCAGTGCCGACCAGCAGTTGCTCAAGCAGATGCTGGTCACAGACTTTGTGCCATTGGCTCCGGCCCGGCTCCCGGCGTTTTAATCCGGCCAGCAGAATCAGGCCCAGAGGTAAAGCCAAAAGCCACCAGGGGCGGATAAAATGGAAATTTGTTAAAAATTGAGACATAATA
>WFRP01000156.1 GCA_015486505.1 Pseudomonadota bacterium
AACTCGTTTACGCTCAGACAGTTGCAATGCTAATGGGCTCCCGCTCGCTTCCGAAAAACAACGAAATCGTTTCCGCAACCGCTTACGAAAAACCACCCCCGCCCCCTCCAGAAGGTGGGGGGGGGGTAAAATTTGGCTGAATAGTTACTTATAAATTACGCCCGCAAACCTCAGACAGAAATATCGATATGCCGGCCGGCCCGCGATAAAAGGGAGCCTTTTTCTCCGGTTTGACAATCCGCGTCAGTAGCGCTCTCTTCCCCGTCGGATTCCCTGTCTGACCGGGACTGCTGCTGCTTGCGGGCATCGCGGTCCCTGATAGAAACCGTATCCTCAGCCGTCTGCACCTGCTTTTCTTTCTCTTTCTCCTTCACCAGATGCTGGGCGGCCAATTTACCCTGAGCAACCTCAGCCCCGTGCGAACCCTGCTGCTGCATATTGCTGACCGTATCGGTCTGCAGCATAATCTGCTGTAAATCACCTACGCGCATCAACAAACCTCCAGTAAAAAAGGGAGATCACAAAAGACCTCCCTTTCAATATACACAATCAAGCCGGAATTTGCAAACGCTGAAGTGATTGGGCCCGGCCCGAGCTTTCGTCGATCTCGGCGATCACCGCTGAGAACCAGGTATCACTCTTATCTACCTCATAACGCCGCGGCTTACCATCAAGAAATTTCCGGATTACCCGATCGGCCCGCATCCCGATAATCGAATTACGCCCGCCGACCATACCGACATCGGTTATATAAGCCGTACCCTGGGGCATTATCCGCTCATCAGCGGTCTGAACATGGGTATGGGTGCCGACAAACAATGAAACCCGGCCATCGAGATAGCTGGCCAAAGCGGTTTTTTCCGAGGTGGTTTCAGCGTGAAAATCAACCACAATTACAGCGGCTTCGGAACGGAGCCCGGCAACCAGAACTTTTCCGGTTCGAAACGGGCAGTCGGCCGGCCCGACAAAGACCCGGCCGGCCAGATTGATAATACCGACCTTAACCTCCGGACGCCGCGCCAGAGAGACCACGACGGTGCCGCTGCCTAAATCGCCAACCGGATAATTGGCCGGCCGCAGAAGCCTGGGATTTTTCGGAAGGTAGGCTTCGATCTCTTTCTGGTCCCAGATATGATTACCGCTGGTCAGCACATCGATACCCAAAGCGAAAAGTTCCTCCGCAACCTTCGGGGTTATCCCGAAACCACCGGCCGAGTTCTCACCATTGGCGATTATCAGATCAAAATCGTGCTCGGCCTTGAGCCCGGGCAGCAAAGCGGCCACCGCCCGGCGGCCCGGCCGCCCGATGATATCACCAATAAAAAGCAGCTTAATCACTCTCAGGTCCACGCAGAATTATTTGGCAATCCCGAAAGCCCGGGTCTCGCGAATAACCGTAACCCGAATCTGCCCCGGATAGGTCATCTCTTTCTCGATTTTTCCGGCGATATCACGGGATAAGACCACCGCGTCCTCGTCTGAAATATCTTCATGATTTACCATCACCCGGACATCGCGGCCGGCCTGAATGGCGAAAGTTTTCTCAACCCCTTTAAATGAGTTACCGATCTCTTCCAGGGCTTCAAGCCGCTTGATATAGGCATCAAGCATCTCTTTCCGGGCTCCGGGCCTGGCCCCGGAAAGCGCGTCCGCAGCCTGCACCAGAACATCCAGCGGATGTTTAATTTCGACATCGCCGTGATGCGCCTCAATCGCCTGCACAATCTCCGGGGCTTCGCCGTAACGCCGGGCAAAATCCGCCCCGATAACCGCATGCGAGCCATCAATTTCATGATCCACGGCCTTACCCAGATCGTGCAGCAGTCCGGCCCGCCGGGCAATCTTGTTAGGCAATCCCAGCTCATCGGCCATCATCCCGCAGATAAAAGCCACCTCAAGGGAGTGTTCATAGATATTCTGGGTATAACTGGTCCGGTACTTCAAACGACCGATCATCCGCACAAGTTCCGGGTTCATACCGTGCATTCCCAGATCAAATATGGCTTTTTCACCGGCTTCCTTAATCGTCTGATCAATCTCCGCCTGCACTTTTTTAACAATCTCTTCAATCCGGGCCGGATGAATGCGACCATCGGTAATCAAACGTTCGAGCACATTCTTCGCCAGCGCCCGGCGCACCGGATCAAATGATGAAACGATAACCGCTTCGGGAGTATCGTCAATAATCAGATCAACCCCGGTTGCCGCTTCGATCGCCCGGATATTACGGCCTTCGCGGCCGATAATCCGGCCCTTCATATCATCTCCGGGCAGGCTCACAACCGAAACCGTGCGCTCAGTCGCATAATCGCCCGCATAGCGCTGCACCGCCAGGGCAATTATCTTGATCGCCCGTTTCTCGGCTGTCTCTTTCGCTTCGTCTTCAATCTGTTTTATCCGTTTGGCCGATTCGTGCTTGGCCGCATCCTCCATCAGATGCATCAGGGTTTCTTTGGCTTCAGCCTGAGTTAACCCGGCGATAGATTCAAGTTTGTCACGCTCCTGCTGCAGAAGTTTCTGCACTTCCTCATCTTTCGCCTGAACATTCTTTTCCCGCTGAGCCAGACTCTGTTCGCGACGACTTAAGTCGCTGTCTTTTTTATCAAGGTTTTCACTGCGCCGCTCCTGACTATCCTCTTTATTGGCGAGCCGTTTTTCCAATGCCTGCATCTCTTTACGACGCTCCGACATGTCGGCTTCAAAATCAAGTTTCGCCTTAAGCACAACATCTTTGGCCTGCAGCGCCGCTTCCTTACGCAGCAGATCCGCCTCTTTACGGGCTTCAAGCAACAACAGTTCAGCCTCTTTGCGCGAGACATCCTGACCCTTTTCCTGAAATTTACGGTAAACCAGACAACCAACTACCATCGCCACCACAGCTATTACAATAGCTGTGAATACTGACACTTCCATAATTAACACTCCTTTATTTACGCCCGGCCCCAGCCCTTCCCGCAATCAAATCCGGAGAAAACCGCCAAGACGTTCCGCTGCGCCGGCAGCAGAAAATTATCCGCCCTGCGAATTCGCAACACGGCTTGTTAAAAAAATAAGGGTAACTATTCAGCCGAATCCTAGGTCGGGCGCGGTTTTTCTCCGCTCGGCGTTAAGATTTCTGTTTTTCCTTTAAGCTCGCTGCGCCCGCCTTGCAAAACTCGCTTACGCTCAAACAGTTGCAATGCTAATGGGCTCCCGCTCGCTTCCGAAAAACAACGAAATCGTTTCCGCAACCGCTTACGAAAA
>WFRP01000157.1 GCA_015486505.1 Pseudomonadota bacterium
AACTCGTTTACGCTCAGACAGTTGCAATGCTAATGGGCTCCCGCTCGCTTCCGAAAAACAACGAAATCGTTTCCGCAACCGCTTACGAAAAACCACCCCCGCCCCCTCCAGAAGGTGGGGGGGGGGTAAAATTTGGCTGAATAGTTACTTAAAATTATAATTTTCACTATTTTGAGGTTTACGCGCCTAATAGTGCTTTTTCACCACAGATGTAAAGTAAAAAATCCAGCAAACAGGTGATATAACCGTATGAGCTACAATGATATCTACACGGAGATAAAAAATCTGGCCCCGCAAATTGCCTATTTTTCTATGGAAATCGGCCTCCGGGTCGACCTGCCGACCTATAGCGGCGGTCTGGGAGTGCTCGCGGGCGACACCATTAAAGCCGCCGCCGACCATGACCTTGCCTATGTCGCCGTTACCCTGCTCTACCGTGAGGGCTATTTCCGGCAGCGCCTTAAAGAAAACGGCCAGCAGATTGAAGAGCCGGTCAAATGGGACCCGGCCGACCTTTTAATCGAACTTGACCAGATTACCGTAACTGTCGAAATCGGCGCCAAACCGGTCGCCCTGCGCCCCTGGCTTTATATTGTCGAAGGCTGTGACGGCGGCCAGGTTCCGGTCTTCTTTTTAGACAGCGACCTGCCGGAAAACAGCCCGGAAGAGCGTAAACTTACGGCCCAGCTCTACGGCGGCGACCAACGCAACCGCTTAAGTCAGGAGATCATTTTAGGCATCGGCGGACTGCGCCTGTTAAGCGCGTTGGAGATTCGCAACATCGTCAATTTCCACCTTAACGAGGGCCATGCCGCCCTGTTAACCCTGGAGTTGCTCAAACATTACCGGCGCAATATTGAAGAAACCTGGGATCCGAATCAGGTCTGGAATTATGAGCGCGTCCGGAAACAGTGTGTCTTCACCACCCACACCCCGGTCCCCGCCGGCCACGACCGTTTCGACTACCATCTGGTTGCCGAGCTTTTAGGCGACTATATCCCGATTGAAGTTCTGCAAAGATTTGCCGGCGCCGAGGATCTCAACCTGACCACCCTGGCATTAAATTTAAGCCGCCACACCAATGCCGTTTCCAAATGCCACCGTGATGTCAGCGCCCTGATGTTTCCGGGCTATCATATCAAGGCGGTTACCAACGGCATCCATTCGGCAAGCTGGACGAGTGCCGAGTTTCAGGAACTCTTCGACCGTTATCTGCCGGGCTGGCGCCGGGATAATTTTCTTCTGCGCAACGCGATGATGATTCCTGATGACGAGATCTTCAGCGCCCATCAAAGCGCCAAGCGGCGGCTTTTTGCCTATATCCTTGAAAAAACCGCGGTCGAACTCGACCCGGAGATTTTAACGATCGGTTTTGCCCGGCGCGCGACCCCTTACAAACGGGCGACCCTGCTCTTTTCCAGCCCGGAAAAACTGCGCCATATTACCGAGCACTACGGCCCGCTGCAACTGGTTTTAGCCGGCAAAGCCCACCCCCGGGACGAACCCGGGAAAAAACTGATTCGCGACATTTTCAGTGCCCGCGAGCAGCTCAGTGACCTTATCAAAATCGTCTATCTTGAAAATTATGATATGGAACTCGGCAAGCTGATTACCGGCGGAGTCGATCTCTGGCTTAATACGCCGACCCGCCCCCTGGAAGCTTCGGGAACCAGCGGCATGAAGGCCGCCCATAACGGCGTGCCCAACTTCAGTATCCTTGACGGCTGGTGGATTGAAGGCTGGATTGAAAATAAAACCGGCTGGGCCATCGGCCCGCTGCCGACCGGCCCCAAGGTTGACGAAGCCGGCAACCAACTTGATGCCGACGACCTTTATGAAAAACTGGAAAAAGATATAATCCCGACCTATTACCATAAACGGCAAACCTGGATCGAAATTATGCGCCAGGCCATCAGTTTCAACGCTTCATTCTTCAATACCTACAGAATGCTGATGGAATATTATATGAACATCTATTCCTTCGACCCGGCCACCCGGGTCCATCTGCAACCCCGAAACCCGGATTAATTGCGACTCAAACAGATTAATTAGTTGACAAAAAGCCGGTGAAAATAGTATATCGGCGGCGTTTTTCAGGCGTTCAACCGCGCAACTTACTGCAGAGGCATTAAATCAGCTATGCTTGACCTTAAATACATCCGCAATAATCTTGAGACCGTGGCCGCCATGCTCAAAGGCCGTAACAACTCTCTTGATCTGAGCGCGTTCAAAGCACTCGACGCGGAGCGCCTGGAACTTTTGAATAAGGTCGAAACCCTGAAAAACCAGCGCAATATCTGCTCTGACAAAATCGCGGAAATGAAGCGGGCCAAAGCCGATGCCGGGGCCGAGATCACCGCTATGCGCGATGTCTCCCGGCAGATTAAAGAGCTTGATGCCAAAGTTGCCGAGGTTGAAAATAAACTCTACGAAATTGTCTATTTGATTCCCAACCTTCCGCACAGCAGCGTGCCGGTCGGCAACAGTGAAGCAGATAACAGCTACGTTCGGGATTGGGGTAAAAAACCTGAATTCGGCTTTACGCCGGTTCCGCACTGGGAGATCGGTGAAAATCTCAAGATTCTTGATTTTGAACGCGGGGCCAAAATCACCGGCGCGCGCTTTACCCTCTATCGCGATCTCGGGGCTAAACTTGAACGGGCCCTGATCAATTTTATGCTTGACAAGCATACCGAAGAACACGGTTACACCGAAGTGCTGCCGCCTTTTATGGTCAACCGCAACAGTATGCGCGGCACCGGCCAGCTGCCGAAATTTGCCGACGACCTTTTCAAGGTTGAGGGGCTCGATTATTTCCTGATTCCGACAGCTGAAGTTCCGGTAACCAATATTTTTCAGAATGAAATCCTTGAAGACAGTGAACTACCGAGCTATTTCACCGCCTACACCCCCTGCTTCCGTAAAGAAGCGGGCTCGCACGGCCGTGATACCCGGGGTTTGATTCGCCAGCACCAGTTCAACAAGGTCGAACTGGTTAAATTCGCTGACCCGGAAGATTCTTACGACGAGCTTGAAAAACTGCTGGCCGATGCCGAATCTATCCTGCAGGCTTTAAACCTGCACTATCGGGTTGTCAATCTCTGCACCGGGGATCTGGGATTTTCCGCCAGTAAAACCTACGACATCGAGGTCTGGCTACCGGGACAGGGGGTCTATCGCGAGATTTCATCCTGCAGTAACTTTGAGGAATTTCAGGCCCGGCGGGCGAATATCCGCTACCGCCCGAAAACCGGCGGCAAAACCCGTTTCGTCCACACCTTAAACGGCTCGGGACTGGCGGTCGGCCGCACCGTAGTCGCGATTCTGGAAAACTTCCAGCAGGAAGACGGTTCGGTTATAATCCCCGAGGTTTTAAGGCCTTATTTGCGGGGGCGGGAAATAATCAGCAAAAAATAGTTTTTTACGGAGGAATGGCCGAGTGGCTTAAGGCGGCGGTCTTGAAAACCGTTGAACGAAAGTTCCGTGGGTTCAAATCCTACTTCCTCCGCCATTTTTTTGCCGGGCCCGGCGAATTTTTTTTCGCCGGGCTTGACATTTCAACAACCATCTGTTAAACGGCTTTTCTCCTGATATCCTTGAGAAAATGAGGGTTGCAGAACAGTCACAGGTTACAAGGAGAGATGGCCGAGTCGGCTGAAGGCGCTCGCCTGCTAAGCGAGTATGTGGGTAAACTGCATCGAGGGTTCGAATCCCTCTCTCTCCGCCATTTGCAAACGCGGGTTTGTCATAACGGGTTTGTCATAAGTTGTAACCGGCAACAATTTTGCGCCGCTAGCTCAGCTGGATAGAGCGTCTGGCTACGGACCAGAAGGTCGGGAGTTCGAATCTTCCGCGGCGCGCTTAACCATATCAAGCACTTAGCATTAATTTGTTAGGTGCTTTTTTGTTTTAAAATTTCATCAGCAGTCACAGTTTGAGTCACAGGTCAGCATTTTGAAACCACTAAATTACAGTTTGGCAGCAAACGAACAAATTAAAAAAGAACATCGGCATTAATGATGGTCTGTCACCGACGACCTCTTAGCGGTTTATATTTCGCTAATGCGGGAACTAACTCCCGCAACCCAAACAGGGCTTTGTGCCCCGCAAATAAGTACTCTTATCAGAACATTTTCTGATTATTAAATCTTGTTTTTTAGTGCAGAAAATAACCTGTAAGGTACTAATGCGGGAACAATCTCCGCAACCTAATCGGGCCTTTTTGGCCCGCAAATAAGTACTCTTATCAGAACATTTTCTGATTATTAAATCTTGTTTTTTGGTGCAGAAAATAACCTGTAAGGTACTAAACTGGCTTGCGTTAAAATCATCTGCATATCAGTTTTGTTGGTGGCGGCAGGTAACATTTTCTTAAGTTTGCTGATTATGGGTAACAACGCTATCCAGAGTGTCAACAATCCATTGATTTAAGCTTTTACCGGCAGCTGCTGCGGTTCCGACAATTTCAGCATGAAGCCCGGCGGGCAGACGAACGTTAAATTTACCTGAAAACTCTTTTCCCGGATTAACCCCCTCTTCGGCGCACATATCCAGAAACACCTTAAGCGAAAGAGTCTTCTTGCCCTTTGCTGGTCAGATACAAGTAGACCATGATGGTTTCGAACTGGCTGTGCCCAAGATACCGCTGAACCGCCCTGACATGAACACCGGCTGTTGAATTGGGGCTCCGCCCCAACCCCCGGGATTTATCGCTTTGTGAACTGCCGGATAAAAAAAAGAAAGGCCAATCAGCAAGACCGACCCATCCGTACAGCTATTCGCAGCGGCGCTCGAGTTACTTCCCAGCATTGCTCTATCCTCCGTGCGAACAAGGACAGCATAGTGGAAAACACCGTAATCTACAACTCAGAATTTTGCTGATATTTAAAAACCGACACAGAATTTTGAACACTCCCGTAAGATTTCATGGGTTTCAACTTCATAGCGACAGCCGGTTATGAAAGTTCCTTTTCCAATTCTTTAACCAGTTTCCTGGCTTTCGGGGTCAACGATTTCGGCAAAACAACGTGGAGTTCAACAATCTGATCCCCGGCAGCGGCACCTTTGCCGGCGGGAAGGCCTTTGCCACGAAGACGCATTTTCTGACCGTTCTGCGCCCCCTCTTTTATTTTCAGCACCGCCTTACCGGAAAAGGTCGGGACTTCCACTTTACCGCCCAAAAGCGCCGTGGTTAAGGGAACCTCTACAGTACAAAGCAAGTCACGGCCCGACATCGTAAACACCCGGTCGGGGCGGACTTTAATGGTTAAAATCAAATCCCCGGCCGGACCGTTGTTGATTCCGGGATGGCCTTTGCCTTTAAGCCGCAAACGGGAGCCATCGACGGTACCGGCAGGAATTTTCACATTAACCTGCTGATTATCGATTCTCAGCTTAAGTTCAGTCCCCCGCACGGCTTCGGCAAAATCAATTTCAACCTGATGTTCGGCATTACCGCCCCGGCTCGGTCTCTGGGCCCGGCCCTGACAGCCGCCGCCACCGCCACCAAAAAGGTTGGCAAAAATATCCGCCGGATCACCGCCCCCCGGCCCGGCGAAGGGATTGCCGGAAGATGTAAAAGTCCGGCCGCCGCCACCAAAAAGATCGCTGAAATCGAAACCGCCGGCCTGCCCCCCGGGAAACCCACCGGCACCGGCGGCCCGTTGTTGGAAATCAGCCCCGAAGGTATCGTATTCCTTGCGTTTTTTATCGTCACTCAAGACCTCATAGGCTTCATTAATCTCTTTAAATTTCTTCTCGGCGGCCTTGTCATCCGGTCGCACATCAGGATGATACTGTCGTGCCTGCCGCCGAAAAGCTTTTTTAATTTCATCGGATGATGCCTTTTTATCGACACCTAAAATTTTATAAAAATCTTTCCCGGCCATATATACACTCCAAAACTTAATTTGTTAGTAAAAACTCTGCAACTTCTGCAAAAACCCCCTCCGGCCCGAAACACTATTCAAGCAGACCATAGAAGTCGGCTTTCAATATAGGCATTCGATCCGATTTTGTAAAGTGACCCCCGGTGAAAATTCAGGCCGTTTTTCCTGAGCGGAAAACCGGCAGCGATAACGGCAGAGTTATTACAAGTCTCGTTCACCCAGCCAGATGGTGTGCATCTTACCCCGGTTTCCGGACTCACGAACCCGCGCCTGGCTGACCTTGAATCCAGTTTTCTGTAAACGCTGAGTAAATTTTCGATCCGGCCCGGCCGACCAGACAGCCAGCAACCCCAGAGGCCGCAAGGCGGTGTAAGTAGCGGCCAAACCGTCAATGCTGTAAAGCCGGTTATTCTTTTTTCGGGTCATCCCGGCCGGGCCGTTATCGACATCCAGCAAAATGGCATCATAACCCTGCCGTTCAGTGCGGATAATTTTAGCAACATCACCCTCGATAACCGTCGTTCTTGGATCAGCCAAAGGATTTCCGGCAACCGCACCCAGATCACCTTTATTCCAGCGCACTACTGCCGGCACCAACTCCGCGACTACCACTTCGACATCGGCATTCAGATACTGCAATGCCGCCGCTAAAGTAAAACCCATTCCCAATCCGCCGATCAAAACCCGGGCCCGGGTGCGATCGGCAATTTTCCGGCAGGCCAACCGCGCCAGTTCATCTTCGGAGCCGTGCGCCCGCGAGCCCATCAGCACCCCGGCCCCGACGATACTGATTGAAAATTCATCACCGCGCCGGGAGAGCTGCATCTCGCCGCCCTGACCGGGGATCGGGGCCGTATCCACTATTTCCCAGGGAATCATAATTTTTCACCTTCATTCAGTTCACTATTTCTTCATAAAGCATATGTTAACTGACTACGGAACCTGATTATGGAACCTGATTCGGCATTTATGGTGCTAGATATGGTAAATCATCTTTGAGCGAAAACCTCATATAAGCCGACAAAAAAAATCCCCAAAAAAACATTTGTGTGTTATAGTACAACACCCTGGGATAAAATTCAAATTATCGCGCACCATATCAGCTCAACTTTCTGAGTTTGGTTAGTACCTTACAGGTTATTTTCTGTACCAAAAAACAAGATTTAATAGTCAGAAAATGTTCTGATAAGAGTACTTAATTTGCGACCCTCGGATTGCCCCTGGGTGCGGGCCGCAAGGCCCTGTTTGGGTTGCGGGATTTGTTCCCGCATTAGTACCTTACAGGTTATTTTCTTGTTTTTTTCGACAGCTTTTTTCGACTGTAAAAACAAGAAAATGTTCTGATAAGAGCACTTATTTGCGCCCAACGGAAGTGCCCCTGGGTGCGGGCCGAGAAGGCCCGATTGGGTTGCGGGATTTGTTCCCGCATTAGATAGCATTATATTCTCAAGGAGATAATTAATGAAAGTACCATTTGTTGATTTAAGCCGGCAATT
>WFRP01000158.1 GCA_015486505.1 Pseudomonadota bacterium
GCGATTTTTCTCCGCCGGACGTTAAGATTTAGAAACAAAAAACCACCCGGCAACTGTTTGAAATTTATTGAAATCTCAAACAGCCACCTGAGTGGTTTATATTTTGCTGGCGTCCCCAAGGGGATTTGAACCCCTGTCGCCGCCGTGAAAGGGCGGTGTCCTGGGCCAGGCTAGACGATGGGGACGCATATAACGATTCGACCAGCGGATAAAAGTTACCTCAGTTCGAAACGGAAGCGCCTTTTACCCTAATATTTATTTCTTGTCAACAGCAAAAACCAATGTTGCTGAAAAAGTTCTATACCGCAGCAAAAGCGGAAAAAACCGCGGTGTAAAATTTTTCCTGCGCGGTTTTCGATTTTGAGGTTGACAGTCAGGCGTGGAAAAGCTAGGTTAAAGGCGATTGTTTTATATGTTGCCGTTTCTGGAGGAGGAAATAACATGGAAGAAAATCGCAACTTCAGCCGGGTAAAATTTCAAGCTCATACTAAAATTGAAGTTAACGGGCATCCGTATGGCGGTAAACTAATTGATATTTCAATGAAGGGAGCCCTGATCGCGGCCCCCGACAAACTGCCGCTCAATTTACAGGATGATGCCCTGATCAGGATTTTTCTGCCTTCTTCCAGTGTTTCAATGAATTTCAGCGCCCGTCTGGTTCACCTGAAAGATAGTAATTACGGGTTCAAATTCACCAGCTACGATGCCGACAGTATGACCCACCTGCGGCGACTGCTCGAGTTTAATCTGGACGATCAGGAACAGGTCATCAAAGAGCTTTTCTTTTTACAGAACACTTAAGCTGTTTTTATTAAATGACCTCATCCAACCTTAACGTCGGCGCGCTGCTGCTCTATAAAAGCCAGCCCGCCGAACTTATCCGTCTCGGCGACAAAATCGAGATCAAACTCATTCTCCAGGCCCAGACAAAAAAGGTCAGGCCCAAAGACATCTGCCAACTGCATCCCGGCCCGGTTACTGAACTTGAGGTTCTCCCGGCACCCGCCGAAGATCTGGAAGAAGCCCGTCTCCTTTTAAGCGGTGAAGAGACCACTCTGCTGGAGATTGCGGAACTGGTTTTTAATGAAACTTCGGTTTCAGCCATCTGGAGTGCCTGGCAGCTGGTTACCGAAGGCGTTCATTTTTACGGCTCCCCGCGCGCCATAAAAGCCCGCACTGATGAAGAATTCGCCGCGGAAAAAGCCAGGCGCGCGGCCAAACAGGCGCGGCGCGAAAGCTGGCGGGAATTTTTAATCAGGGTTGAAAAAAAGGCCCTGATCGAGGCGGATCGGAATTTCATGACGGAGGTCGAGAACCTCGCCCTCGAACGCGGCCGCGAGAGTCGGCTGCTGCAGCACCTGGGACGGCAGCAGACCAAGGAAAATGCCCATGCCCTGCTCATAGAATTAGGCTTCTGGAAAAAAAACTACAATCCCCACCCGCAGCGTCTCGAACTTAATCTCGAACCGGATAACGATCCGCCCCGGGAGAGCCCCGGCCACAACCCGGCAGCTACCGCCGCAGATGAACCCGCCACAATCGAATCTGGCGCCGCAATCGAATCTGGCGCGGAAGAACGGCTTGATCTGACGACACAGGCCGCTTTCGCGATTGATGATGAAGGCAGCAACGACCCTGACGATGCCGTAAGTTTCGATGGCGAAAGACTCTGGATTCACGTCGCGGATGTCGCCGGCCTCATTGAAAGCGACAGCCCCGCAGATATCAGCGCCAGGAACCGGGCGGCGACCCTTTATCTGCCCGAGGGAATCCGGACCATGCTCCCGGAATCTTTTACCGAAAAACTGGGTATTGGCCTGGCGGAAACCGCAAAAGCCCTCTCTTTCGCTCTCAGCCTTGATGATGAAAGCCGCATCATCGGGGTTGAAATCGTCCCGACCCTTATCAAGGCCACCCGCCTGACATACAATGAAGCCGAGGGCTTGATAAGCACAAATAAACAACTGAGAAAGATCAACGAAATCACCAAAGCCCATCGCCGAATCCGGCGGCGAGCGGATGCCGTTGAAATTGATATGCCGGAGTGTAAAATCAAGGTCATAGACGACCAGGTCACAATCACGCCGTTGGCGCGGCTGACAAGCCGGGAGATGGTCAGTGAAGCGATGCTGATGGCCGGTTCCGCCACCGCTATCTACGCGAAAGAGCGGCAATTGCCGATGCCGTACGCGGGCCAGGTCGCCCCCGACCACGAAATGCCGCAAACCGACGATCTGGCGCCGCTGGTTGCCATGTTTGCCAAACGCCGCGCCATGCGTCCCGGCCGGATAAGCTGCACGCCGCAAGCCCATTTCGGTTTGGGGCTGGCTGCTTATATTCGCGTAACCAGCCCTTTAAGACGTTATCTGGATCTGGTTGCCCACCAACAGTTAAGGCGGCATCTTAAAGGAGCGCCCCTGCTGACGGAAAATGAAATCACGCAACGAATCGGGGCCGTCAACGCCCTGAGCAACCGTATCCGTCAGGCGGAACGACTCGCCAACCGGCATTGGACGCTGGTCTATCTGCAACAGCACCCGGACTGGCAGGGCGCGGCGATAATTATTGCCGAATGGGGCCGGAAATCACTGTTGATGATTCCGGAGCTGGCTTTGGAATTTGAACAGAATCTGCCGGACAACCCCCTGCCGGGCTCACAAGTAATGCTCTCGGCTCCCCGCGTCAACCTGCCTTATCTTGAAGTATTCTTCCGCTCAAAAACGATCAGATCGTAAAACATAAAAAAGGGGCTTGCAAGCCCCTTTAACAACCGCAGACAGCGCCCAAACCGCGCCGCTGTCAATCTTCATCAACCCCGGCAACCTCACAGGTTTTAGCCATCTCCAACTGGAAAAGCATAACCAGCTCTTCCATTCCCTGATCGGTAATTTTCAATTTTTTCAACAGTAATCCATGCCCGCGGCAGGCGAGGCCGTCGACCCCCGTGCCGTACCCGACCATCACCGCCAGATTATTCGACAGGGCCACCAGTTCAGTTAAGACCCGAAACTCCTTAGCGGCCCGGGCAGGCTCATGATGAAAGGCGATTGCCGTAATTATCGACTGCGGAAATTCCCATTTTTCAGCAATCTTACCACCGATATCGGCATGATCAAAGCCCAGGACCTTTTTTTCAGCCTCCTGAAAAGAGCTTTCGCCGCCCTCCACCATCTTCTCGATATCACGATATTTATCCGCAACAAAATTACTTAAAACAACCTTACCCACATCATGCAGTAAAGCCGCCGTAAAAAGGGTATTCTCATTTATGTTGAGACGCCGTGATTGCCGCAGAACCTGAGCCATTACCGCGGTCGCCAGGGCGTGACGCCAGAGTTCATCGGCAAAAACCGTATAGCCGGCATTCGGCTTTTCAAAAATTTTGCTCGCGGCCCCGGAAAGCAACAGTTGCCGGAGTTGATTGGCGCCAAGATAAACCACCGCCTCTCTCAGCGATGAAACCTTCCGCGGCAAACCGAAATAAGCTGAATTGCAAAGTTTAAGAATGCTTGCCGTAATCGCCTGATCAACCTTGAGGATGTCGACCAGCCCGACCACCTCATACTCGGGATCCGCCAAAGCCTGCATCGCCCGCTGAACAACCTGGGGAAAGGGGGGCATATCATCAACCGCGGCAATAATCTCTTCCATCAAGCTCATAGTTCAATCATCCCTTTTTTGGAAACTTTAAGATTTATTTTCCCGTCACGAATCTCCATATACATTGTCCGATTGACATTTCCGCCAATATCCTCGCCGGCAATCCGGATATTGTTTTTCCAGAACATTTTCCGCAAAATGGCATAATTGCGTTTGCCGATATTAAAAGCCCCGGCATTATCCATAATCTGACTCGCCCCGGCCACCTTAATAATCAGACGCTGTTTATCCGCCCCCAAACTGTAGCACTGCTTAAACAAGAGCGGGATGCCTTTGTTGGCAAACATAGCCGGGTGGGTTGCGGCCTTCTCCTTGTTAATGGAAGAGTCCGGCAGCATATAATGGAGCAGGCCCCCGACTTTGACTACCGGATCATAAACCGCCAGCCCGATACACGCACCTAAAGAATAGGTCACCAAAGTATCTTCAGGATCTTTACTGACCTTAAGATCGGCAATCCCTACTGTAACCAGAGCCATCTGTTCTTTTTCCCAAAAATCCAGTCAACGTTGAAACTATAAAAAAATGGGTTTCCAGCCCCTCCTCACAAACAAATCCAGCACCGCAAAACTAGCACAACCGACTAAATCTGTCCAGCGCCTTTTGGGAGCGCTTTTTACGCCTTCTAAGTAATGGTTTATAACTACTTGAAATTATTAAAATTTTATCTGTGTCTATCCGTGTCCATCTGTGGTTCAACCAAAAAATAGAGTAACTATTCAGCCGAATCCCCCCCTCCAGAAGGTGGGGAGGGGGGGGTTGGCTGAATAGTTACAAAATAGAAACCACAGATGAACGCAGATTAACACAGATTTAGTACCTTACAGGTTATTTTCTGCACCAAAAAACAAGATTTAATAATCAGAAAATGTTCTGATAAGAGTACTTATTTGCGGGCAAAAAACTTTCTTTTGGGTTGCGGGATATTTCCCCGCATTAGTACCTTACAGATTATTTTCTTGTTTTTTTCGACAGCTTTTTTCAACTGTAAAAACAAGAAAATGTTCTGATAAGAGTACTTATTTGCGGGCCGAAAAGGGCCGTTTGGGTTGCGGGAGTTAGTTCCCGCATTAGTGCCTTACACGTTACTTGTATATATGTGGCCGCGATAGCGGTCTGGGATGCTTCTAAGGTCAAGCCTGACCCCAAATCGAATCTGACCCCAGATCGAATCCCAATCGAATCAAATCGCCCAAATCGCCCAAATCGGACCAACTTAGAGGTTGACATATTTTACTTTGATTGACTATAATTGCGGCCCTTTTGTGGTGGTTAAATTAAAACAATTTATATCGATTTAGAATTAAATGAGTATTTTAGATATTGAGGTTTATCCGGCCCCGGTGTTAAAGCAGGTAGCGGCTGAAATCAGTCGGATTGATACTGAAATCAGAGAACTGGCCGAAGATATGCTGGAAACTATGCACCAGGCCCCCGGCGTCGGCCTGGCCGCGCCCCAGGTTGGCCGTTCCATCGCTTTAATTGTGGCCGATCCCAGCACCGACAAGACCACTCCGCCGGTTCCAATTATTCTGGCAAACCCGGAAATCATCTCCGCCACCGGTGAGATCTCCATGGTTGAAGGCTGCCTGAGCGTGCCGGATTACTCGGCGGAAGTCCCCAGGCGGCAGAAAATTGTCGTAAAAGCAATCACTCTGGACGAAGAAGAGATCGAAATGACCCTGGAGGATTTTCCCGCAATTGTAATTCAACACGAAATCGACCACCTGCACGGCAAACTGTTTATCGATCGTATCAGTCGTTTAAAACGCAACATCTTTGAGCGCAAGCTGAAAAAAGGGACCCTCGCATGAAAATCATCCTTTTAGCTTCCGGCGAGTTTGCCCTCCCGACTCTGGAGATACTGGCCGAACAGCGCCCGGAAATTGAGCTTAAATTGATCTCGCAACCGGATCGCAGCAAAGGCCGGGGCCGCAAACTTACCCCGACTCCGGCCACAGCGAAAGCCGTTGAACTTGGCATTGAAACGGCAACGCCAAAATCCGTCAACAGCCCGGAAGGAGAGCAGTACATAAAAGATTTTGCCCCGGATTATCTGGTTTTAGTCGATTACGGCATTAAATTGAGCCCGGAAACCATCGCTTTACCTAAAAAAGCCGCCCTCAACCTGCATCCCTCGCTCCTGCCCGCCTATCGGGGGCCGGCGCCGATGCCCTGGGCCTTGATCAAAGGCGAACCGATAACCGGTGTCACCACCCAACTTATTGCTGATAAGATCGACTGCGGCCATATTCTGCTGCAGGAACCGACTTTTATTCTGGATCATGAAACCCTGTCGCAACTTGCCCACCGGCTCGGGCTTTTAGGCGCGACGCTGGTCCGACGCACGCTCACCGAAATGGAAGCCGGAACACTTGAGCCTGAACCCCAGGATGAACGGCTGGCATCAAAAGCCCCCAAATTGAAAAAGGAAGACGGCCTGATCGACTGGCAGGCCCCGGCGCCGGCGCTTTTTAATCGTATCAGAGGTTTAAATCCCTGGCCCGGAACCTATACTTTTCTGCGCGGGAAAAGGTTAAAGATTCTTGCAGCGAACCCGGTAAGCGGCCCTTATCTGCTGGCGCCCGGAGCCCTTCGGGTCGAAAACGATATGCTTCTGGTCGGCTGCGGCCATATGGAAACGCTGCGTATTGACAAACTCCAGCTCGCCGGCAAACCGGCCCGCAGCGCCGCCGAGTTTCTCCGCGGCCACAAAATTAATTCCGGCGATACCTTCAAAAACAGGTAAGCGTTTTACCTGATGCGGGAAAACTCCCGCAACTCTAAAGAAAGTTGTCGGCCCGTACCCAGGGGCAATCCGATGGTCGCAAATAAGTCCTCTTATCAGAACATTTTCTGATTATTAAATCTTGTTTTTTGGTGCAGAAAATAACTTGTAAGGTACTAATGCGGGAACTATCTCCGCAACCCAATTGGGCCTTTGCGGCCCGCAAATAAGTACTCTTATCAGAACATTTTCTGATTATTAAATCTTGTTTTTTGGTACAGAAAATAACCTGTAAGGTACTAATGCGGGAACTATCTCCGCAACCTAATCGGGCCTTTTTGGCCCGCACCCAAGGGCAGGCAATCCGATGGTCGCAAATAAGTACTCTTGTCAGAACATTTTCTTGTTTTAAAACAAGAAAATAACCTGTAAGGCACTAAATCTGTGTTAATCTGCGTTCGTCTGTGGTTTCTATTTTTTTTGTTGAACCACCGATGGACACGGATAGACACAGATAAAATTTTAATAATTTCAACTGTTTACATGCCGTTACTTAGGATCCCCATTTGGGGTGCGAAATGGGGCTTTTAAGGCTATTTTTACATCTGTTTTGATACATATTTACTGCAATTTCAGATGGTTATCATGGCCCGACCCCAGTTACCCTTGGGCAGCCCTTGGGTGCGGGTCGAAAGACCCGGTTGGGTTGCGGGCTTTGTTCCCGCATTAGTCTTGCGAAAATAGTTTTTGATTCGCGGAATTTGTGAGTCGCGGCGGCGGGCTTGGGTTGCGGGGCCGATTTTCAGGCTGGCGGCAGGGGGGTGATGGTGATGAGTCGGGTTTTTAAAGAATTTTCGATCCTGGATTATCCGCTGGATCAGGGCAAGGTTCTGATTGAAGCGGCGGCCGGTTCCGGTAAAACCTATACGATTCAGTATCTTTTTTTGCGCCTTCTGCTCGAACGCGATGATCTGGAAGCCGGAAATATTCTGGTGGTGACTTTTACCGAAGCGGCCACCGAGGAGCTTAAGGCCCGGATTCGTGAAATTCTTAAAGACGCGGCCCGGCGGCTGGCTAAAGTTACAAAATCCCGGCCGCTTGATCCGGATACTGATGGAGATTTGGGCCGGGTTCTGATGCAGGCTTTGGGTAAGGGCAAATCAATTGCCGAATTAAAAGGGCGGCTGCGGCGCGCCCGGGCCGCGCTTGACGAGGTGGTGATTGCGACAATTCACGGCTTCTGCCACCGGATTTTAAACGATTACGCTTTTGAGTGCGGGACGCGGCCGGATCTGGAACTGGTTCAAGACAGTCGTTTTTTTCTGCAGATTGTCGCTGAGGATTACTGGCGTCGGACATTCTATAACGCTTCCGCAACTCTGGTGGAAACGGTACTGGCCGCGAAATTGACTCCGGAAATCCTGGTTAAGCTGGGTTTGCTGCTGGACCGGGACGCGAACCTTTTGCTGCTGCCGGAGAGCCCGGTCCGGGATTCCTGGGCGGCCGATATCGCCGCCGGGGCGGCGGAGCTGGAAACCCTGCAGCTTGATTTTCGCCGCAACTCAATCAGCGCGCTCGCTCACCTGACCCGTGATGCCGAGGAAATTGAGCGGATTTTATTTGCCGGGACGCCCTTAAAAGGCAATA
>WFRP01000159.1 GCA_015486505.1 Pseudomonadota bacterium
ACATTTTCTTGTTTTTACAGTTGAAAAAAGCTGTCGAAAAAAACAAGAAAATAACCTGTAAGGTACTAATGGGCTCCCGCTCGCTTCCGAAAAACAACGAAATCGTTTCCGCAACCGCTTACGAAAAACCACCCCCGCCCCCTCCAGAAGGCGGGGGATAAAATTTGGCTGAATAGTTACAAAATAGAAACCACAGATGAACGCAGATTAACACAGATTTAGTACCGCTCACGTTGCTTGTATATATGTGGCCGCGGTAGCGGTCTGGGATGCTTTAAATGAGACGGATTTTCCGGTTTTGCGCCCGGTGGCGTTTCGGGCTGGCCGGGGCGGCGCTTCTGGCCCTGATCGCGGGCTGGGCGGCTTTTTTGCGCACTCCCTTGACGACTGATGTCGCGGAGCTGCTGCCGGATCGGGGCAATCAGGCTCTGGCGGATTTTCGTTTGCTGGCCAAGGCCCCTTTGGCGCGCCGGATTGTGCTCAGATTGCGTGATGAGGGTGCCGCCGGTCAGGGGCGGCTGCTGGCGGTTGCCAACAAGTTGGCCGGGCGGCTGCGGGGGCCGTTTTTCAGTCGGGTAGTGAGCGGGCCGGAGGGTGAGGGCTCGGCTTTGCTGACTTTTGCGCTGGAGCAGTGGCCGGATTTAATGCGGCCGCAAGATTATGATTCGATTCGTCAGCGTCTGACGGCCGGCTCGGTTGCGGCGGCGTTGCGGGATGTTTATGACAAATTATTACAGCCGACCGGATTTCTGCAGAAAAAGATGCTGCTCGCCGATCCGCTCAATTTTCGTAAGCTGATTTTTCCCCGTCTTTTATCTCTGAATCCTTTGGCTGAAGCCCGGGTTGTCGACGGCCATTTTTTAAGCGTCGATGGCCGGGAAACGCTGCTTTTGCTTGAAACGCCGGTCTCGATTACTGATTATAAGGGCTCTAAAGAACTGGCGGCGGAATTGAAGCGAATTATAAAAGAGGTTGTTCCCGCCGGCATTCAAACTCTGATTTTAAGCGGTCATCTTTACACAAAGGCCAATGCCGCCGCGATTCAGCGGGATATGGTTGTTGTCCTCGGGGCTTCATTGCTGGCGCTGCTGTTGATTTTTCTGGCTTTTATGCGCGAGCGCCGGGCGCTTCTGGTTTTTCTGCTGCCGGTTGCGATTCTCGGACCGGCTCTTGGTCTGACCGGCCTGGTTGAAGGCTCCATTTCAGCGATTACGATCGGTTTCGGGGCGGTGCTTATGGGGGTGACAATTGATTACGGTCTGCATCTCTATTTCGGTCTGAAAGATAGCGGCCGCCCGCCGGAAGAGGTGGTTAAAACCCTGGCTCCGCCGCTTCTGGCGGCGGCTTTGACCACGGTCGGCGCCTTTTCGGTGCAGTTGTTTTCGGTTCTGCCGGGGCAGCGGCAATTGGCGCTGTTTGCCATTTTCGGAATTCTTCTGGCGATAATTCCGGCCTTGCTGCTGCTGCCGCATTTTCTTGGCGGCAGGCCGAGTATGGTTGCCGGAGAGGGGGAGCTTCCGTATCGTAAGATTCATCGACCGCGACTGGTACTGCTGTCCTGGGTTTTGGCGATGCTCTTTCTGGCGCTTATGGCGCTGCGGATTAATTGCGTTGGTGATCTCAGGCAGGTAAACCTGGTGCCGGAATCATTACGGGCTGCGGAAAACAGTCTCAAATCGGTTTGGGGTGAGGTTCGCGGCCGGGCTCTGGGCTTTGCCCGGGGTGATACTTTAGAAGAGGCTCTGCAGGTTAACGAAAAACTTTATCCGCTTTTGCGGCAGCAGTTTTCCGCCCGTGAGATCGTGAGCCTGGCTCCGATTTTACCTTCGGCGAAAACCCAGGAGCGGCGTCGTAAAGCGTGGCGGCTTTTCTGGAATCCGCAGCGTTTAAATGAATTGCAGTTAAACCTTGAGCGGGCCGGCCGGGAAATTGGTTTTGCGGCTCCAGCTTTTACCCCATTTGTCAAGAGTTTGTCCCAACTGCCGCCGCAGCTGAGCCTGGATTTCTGGCGGAGGGCGGGCTTTGCGGCCCTGTTCGCGGCGCTGATCGATTGCGGCGGGTCCGGGGTTACGGTTATCTCCTTGCTTCCTGATCGATTAAATGCCGACCTGATGGAAAAATGCAACGCTGTTACCGGCGTCCGTCTGGTTTCGCCGAAGCTGTTTAATCAGGAGGTAAGTGCCGCAATCAGTGCTGATTTATTGCGATTTATTAGCCTGGCCTTAATCGTTGTAAGTTTGATTCTGCTGTTTTTATTGCGCAATTTATATCAGGCCGGTCTGGCGCTGCTACCGGTTCTCGCCGGTCTTTTGTCGATGTTCGGGATTATGGGACTTTGCGGCCTCTCTTTTAATATCTTTAATCTGGTTGCCGCGATTCTGCTGATCGGCCTGGGGGTTGATTATGGGATTTTTATGGTCTATCGCCTTTTTCGCGGCAGCGATCAGGCGGTAGAAAAAGCGGTAATGGTTTCGGCATTAACGACTCTGGCCGGTTTCGGGGTTTTGGTTCTGGCCCGGCATCCGGCACTTAATTCAATCGGTTTGACGGTTCTTTTAGGGGTCGGCGGAGCCTTGCCGACGGTGCTTTGGGTCTTGCCGGCGTTAGCTGAGATTGGCAAAAGGGAGTAGCGATGCCGGTTTATCGACTCACTCAGCGACCGGTTTTTCCCCCGGCGTATCTGGCGGAAAAAGCCAACGGTCTTCTGGCGGTGGGCGGCGATCTCTCCCGTGAGCGTCTGTTGCGAGCTTATGCCGGCGGAATTTTCCCCTGGTATTCCCCCGGTGATCCCTTGCTCTGGTGGTCGCCCGACCCCCGGGCCCTGCTGTTTCCGGCAGAGTTCCATCTCTCCCGGCGGAACCGGCGTTATTTAAAGAACTCAGGTTTCAGCGTGTGTCGTGATACTGCGTTTACTGCGGTCATCAAGGCCTGTGCCGAAACCCCCAGGCGGCATGAGGCCGGCACCTGGATAACCCCGGAAATGCAGGTGGCCTATTGCGATCTGCACAGGGCCGGTTACGCGCACTCAATCGAGATTTTCCAGGGGCATAAACTGGTCGGCGGCCTCTACGGCATCGGTCTGGGCCGTTGTTTTTTTGCCGAATCAATGTTTTCCCTGGTCGATCACGCCTCGAAGGCGGCCCTGGTTGATCTTGTGTCCCGGGCCCGTCGGCGAAAATTTCATTTCATTGATGTCCAGTTTCTCACCCCGCATTTAAAACAGTTTGGCGTCCGCGAAATCAGCCGCCGGGACTACCTTTTACGTCTGGAACGGGCCCTGAAAAAACCGACCGAGCGTAAGGTTTGGTCGGACTGATAATTACCGTAAACAACTAAAAATTACTTTTAGCTTGCGAAAATAACTGAAAAGTCGTATGAATCCGCGTTAGTACCTTACAGGTTATTTTCTTGTTTTTTTCGACAGCTTTTTTCAACTGTAAAAACAAGAAAATGTTCTGATAAGAGTACTTATTTGCGACCAGCGGAAGTGCCCCTGGGTGCGGGCCGCAAGGCTCCGTTTGGGTTGCGGGTTTGTTCCCGCATTAGTTGTTTACGGAGAATGATGATGAAGAAAATTGTTGGTTTGATTGCGACGTTGCTTCCGGTCCTGTTGGCTTTGTCGGTGCCGGGTGTCAATCCGGCTTGGGCCAGAGCCCGGGAAAAGGTTATTATCTTTCATGCCGGCAGTCTGTCGCTGCCGCTGGCGGCGATGGAAAAGGCTTTTGAAGCGGAAAATCCGGGGATCGATATTCAGCGGGAGGGCAGCGGCAGCCGTAAGTGCGCCCGCAAGATTACCGATCTCGGTAAAGAGTGCGATATTATGGCCTCGGCTGATTTCAGCGTCATTGACAATCTTCTGATCCCCGATTTTGCCGCCTGGAATATCCGTTTTGCCACGAACCAGATGGTACTTTGTTATACTGACGAAAGTGCCTATGTGGAAGAGTTGACGCCGGAGAGCTGGACCGCTATCCTGGCTCGCAAAGGGGTCGAATGGGGGCACTCCGATCCCAATCTTGACCCTTGCGGCTATCGTTCATTAATGGTTCTGCAATTAGCGGAAAAAGCTTTCAAAAAGCCGGGTCTCAATCAGCGCCTGCTCGCCAACCGGCCGCTGCGCAATATCCGCCCCAAAGAGGTCGAGCTGATTGCCATGCTGGAGAACGGTGCCTTAGATTATGCCTGGGAGTATCGCTCGATTGCGGTTCAGCATAAGATCAAGTTTTTGCGCCTGCCGGAAGAGATCAACCTGAGTAACTATGCGCTTGATCCTTTTTACCGGCAGGCGGTGGTTGCCGTGAGCGGGAAAAAACCGGGGGAGAAAATCACTCTGCATGGTAAATCGATTACCTATGGCGTGACCCTGCTTAAGGAAGCCCCGCATAAGGCGGCGGCGCTTAAATTCCTCGATTATATGCTCAATCCTGCGGGCGGGCTTAAGATTCTGGCCGAGATGGGCCAGCCGCCGATTGTCCCGGCCCGGGTCAGCGATGCAAAAGTGGTTGCAATTTTGCCGGAAATGCTGAAGAAACGAGTTGTCGCCGACAAATAAAAAGATGCGAAAAGAGACTTTTCTCTGGTTAACCCTGATCAGCAGTTTCATCGTGCTGCTCTTTGTTACGGTGCCGCTCTTAAGGATGCTGACGGCGCCCTCATTCGCCTCCCTGTGGGAGACTATCCGCGACCCCGAGGTTTACAGATCGATTGGCTTAAGTCTTTACACCGGGATCAGTGCGGCGGCAATCTGTTTTGTTTGCGGCACGCCGCTGGCATACCTTCTCGCCCGGAGTGAATTTCGCGGCAAGAAACTGGTTGAGGCAATTGTCGATCTGCCGATTGTGATTCCGCATCCGGTGGTCGGGATCGCGCTTTTGGGTCTGGTCGGGAAAAATTTCTGGCTTGGTCGTTTAATGCATGAGATCGGTCTGCGGATTGTCGGCAGTCCGGCCGGGATTATTATGGTTATGACCTTTGTCGGCCTGCCTTTCTACCTGCAGGCGGCGAAAGAGGGTTTTGCCTCGGTCTCGCCCAGATTGGAAGCCGTTTCCCGCAGCCTCGGCGCGTCAATGTTCGCGACCTTTATTCACGTCACCTTTCCCCTGGCCTGGCGTTCGATTCTGAGCGGGATTATTATGTGCTGCGCCCGGGCGATCAGTGAATTCGGGGCGGTAATCATAATTGCTTATCACCCGATGATTGCGCCGGTGCTGATGTATGAGCGTTTTCAGTCGTTCGGCCTGCGCTATTCGCAGCCGGTCGCGGTCTGGCTGATTTTCGTCTGCCTGCTCCTGTTTCTCTCCCTGCGGCTGATCGGCGGCAGTTCCCGCAGGTTTGAGAGCCGGGGCCGGGTATGAGTTTAACGATTGAAAATCTGGCGGTTGATCTCGGGCAGTTTCAGCTTCGGGATGTTAACCTTACTCTGGAAACCGGCGATTTTTTTGCTCTGCTGGGCCCGACCGGAGCCGGTAAAAGTGTTTTGCTTGAAGCCCTGGTCGGGCTGGTGCCGCAGAGTAGCGGCGCAATCTATATTAATGAGCGCGAAATCAGCCGGCTGCCGCCGGAAGAACGCGGTATCGGGATTGTTTATCAGGATTACGCACTCTTTCCGCATCTTACGGTGCGGGAGAATATTCGTTACGGACTTAAATTTAAATCCCGGAAAAAATCCGGCCGCAAAGCCGAAGGCAACCGACCGGACGCTGCCGCTGAACTGATCCCGCTTTTAGGCCTGGGCCATCTGCTGCAGCGTTATCCTGTGACCTTGAGCGGCGGCGAACAGCAGCGGGTCGCCCTGGCCCGGGCCCTGGTGGTTAAACCCGATATTCTGCTTCTGGATGAACCGCTTTCCGCCCTTGATCCCAATTTTCGTCAGGAGTTGCGAAGCTATCTCAAAAAACTCCACGCCGTAAGCGGCGCGACTTTCCTGATGGTGACCCACGATTTTGCCGAAGCTCTGTCGCTGGCCCGCCATGCCGCGATTATGGCTGCCGGTCGCATCGAGCAGCACGGCACTATCGAAGATATTTTCCGGCGGCCGACCACCGCCGTGGTTGCCGATTTTGTTGGTATGAAAAATTTGTTCAAGGTTGAATTTTCAGCGGCCGCAGCCCGCTGCGAGGCGGTTGAATTTAAAATCGCCCGGCGCCCGGAACCCGGCTCGGGCTTTATCGCCATTCGTCCCGAAGATCTTATCTTAAGCAAAAATCCGCTGATTTCAAGTCTGCAGAATTCATTCAAAGGCAGGGTCAAGGCCGTGCGCAGTCACGGTTTTTTCTATGAAATTGATCTTATTGTCAAAACTTTAATCTTTACCGCGGTCATCACCAATCACGCTTTCTTCGACCTGAACCCCGCCGTCAATAACGACCTCTACCTATCTTTCAAAGCCACCGCCGTCCACATATTTTAAAAACTCCGTCGCCATCAAATACCCATAAGTCAAGCCTGATACCCAAGTTGTAGAAAATCTTTTGGGGTCAGGCTTGACTTATGGGTATTTGAGATAGTCTGAAATAGCAGTTTGTTCTGGAGGTGTCTGGAGATTGACATGCTGTGAAATATAAAGTACAGTCAAAAAGATTGGAACTTGGTAGGTGTTGGTAATGCCTGGGCCTATGTTGATAAGGGCTTGATTATGATGTGTTTGTTAGGAGATATATAAAACGAGAATGCTGCGGAAAAAAAATCGGGCGATTACGGAAAATGAGGCGAAATATTTGCTCAATAAGGCAGAATACGGTGTGTTATCGACAGTCGACAGGCAGGGGAAATCTTATGGCGTACCGCTGAATTTTTGTGTTATTAACGACTGTATATATTTTCATTGCGCGGTTGTCGGACATAAAGTTGATAACCTCGAATATAATAGATTTATCTCGTTTTGTGTTGTCGGAAGTACAGAGATATTACCTGATAAATTCAGCACAAAATTTGAGAGTGTCATTGTTTCAGGAGAAGCCGATGAAGTATTTGATGCGGAGAAGCAGATTGCTTTAGTACCTTACAGGTTATTTTCTGCACCAAAAAACAAGATTTAATAATCAGAAAATGTTCTGATAAGAGTACTTATTTGCGGGCCGCAAAGGCCCGATTGGGTTGCGGGAGTCTGTTCCCGCATTAGTACCTTACAGGTTATTTTCTTGTTTTTTTCGACAGCTTTTTTCAACTGTAAAAACAAGAAAATGTTCTGATAAGAGTACTTATTTGCGACCAGCGGAAGTGCCCTTGGGGTGCGGGCCGCAAGGCTTCGTTTGGGTTGCGGGATTGTTCCCGCATTAGAAGGGTTGTTGCACAAATATTCCCCGGATTTTTTTGACAAAGGGGTAGAGTATATTAAGGGTGCAAGGGACAACTCCAAAGTATACAGAATTACCATCAATAATTTAACCGGTAAAGCTCGGCGTAAATGATTTTATTTTAACCAATAGATCTACCGTAGAGGTGTGAATTGCAAAAAGTTTTTGATTTTCATATTCATGTCGGTCATTATCGTGAGTGGACGTTGCCGGCGCGGCAGTTGTGGCTGGAGACCGGCCCTTTCTGGCGGGATTTATTTGATGATGCGGGTGATCTGGATATTGATGCGTTACATCAGGTTCTGGTCGGTGAGGGGGTGGTCGGCGGGGTTCTGCTGCCGGAGTACGCCCCGCATACGGCCGGAATCCTGCCGGTCGAAAGGGCTGTTTCCGTGCATCGCCGTTATCCTCAGTATATTCCTTTCGGGGCCTTGAATCCTGAAATTCATAGAGATCCGGCGGCTGAATTTGAACGTCAGCTAGAGCTTGGGGTTAAAGGACTCAAGATTCACGGAGTCCACTGTCGGCATCCGGTTAACGATCCGCGGCTCTATCCGGCGTATGAAATCTGTCGCGACCGCAATCTGCCGCTGATGCTGCATGCCGGCACTTCAATCTTTCCCGGAACGCGCCTCCGCTATGCCGATCCTTATGCTTTCGACGATGTGGCGGTCGATTTTCCTGAACTTGACCTGATTTTATGTCATGGCGGCCGGGGCTGGTGGTATCAACTGGCCGAATATATGGTGCAGCGTCATGAAAATGTTTATATCGATGTTTCCGGTCTGCCGCCGCAGAACCTGCTGAATTACTATCCGAAAATGGCTAAATTGAGTTCACGCTTTATTTTCGGTACTGATTTTCCCGGAGTGCCCGGAGTGGCGGCCAACGCGGATAAAATCGCCGATTTAGGCTTCTCGGCAGCAGAATTGAAAAATATTTTTACTGCCAATGCGGCCCGGCTGTTGCCGGATTTTGCCGGTTGATCAGCTTTTTACCGCAAAAAAGTTATTCTGCATTATCAAAATAGAGAGTGATTTTTATGCCCCAACCTTAAAATAGATATTGCTATTAAATGGGTTTTGTGCTTAAGGTTAACGTATTTTAATAAAGATAATTTTAAGGTGCGGAACATTTTAAGAAAAGGAGCGCATATGAAGAAGATTATTATGGTTGGATCTCTGGTATTTATTTTTGTGAGTATGCTTTCAAGCCCGGTTTTTGCGGAACAGGGGGCCTTTTCCCTGAGTTTGGCCGGTCAATACATCCCCTTTATTTCCGGTGATGCGGGGCAGGGAGATGACGCTCCCGAATATGATGATGCCTTTGATGCCGGTCTGGGTGTCGCCCTTGAGGCGGCCTATCGGATGACACCTAACTTCAGTGTTGTCGCCGGGGTCAGTTACGATCAATTTTCAGGTGACGATTATAAAGATATTTCTTTTGATGATATGGATGTTACGACCTTTTATGTCGGCGGCAAGTATTATTTTTTGATCGATAAAAAGGGCTGGAGTTCATATCTCAGAGGCGATATCGGTACTGCCTACTTCAGTTCGGTTGATATCTCATATTCAGGTGTAGATGCTGAATATTGGCAAAGCTCCTGGGGGGTAGTCGGCGACGCCGGCGTCGGGGTTGAGTACGATTTCAACAATATGGGGGTTTTCCTTGAGATCAAGGCCCGTTATATGGACAGCCCGTCAAAAGCGAAAGAGATGAGAGAGTATTCCGACGCTGACGCATCCTGGAGTGTTCCGATAACGCTCGGAGTAAGTTATCATTTCTAATGCGGGAACAAACCCGCAACCCAAACAGGGCCTTGCGGCCCGCAAATAAGTGCTCTTATCAGAACATTTTCTTGTTTTAAAACAAGAAAATAACCTGTAAGGCACTAACCGCATTCCCACTTGACGAAAACTTATTCAATGCTCTCTTTCAGGAGGAAACACATGATTCAGATCAAGAGAAAATTAAAATACGCCTTCATTACAGTGGTAATGGTTTTGGCCGGGCTTATGCTCTCCGGTTCTACCGTTAACGCAAACTGGGCGGCAGGGATCAAGAACGAACTGAGTCCGGTTCTGACTACCACCCGGGATGATAAAGGGGTCTGGTATATCAAAGGTGATGAAAAGGCCTCACTTTATGATATCTTTGAACAGATGGGTTACGCGGTGGCCACGGACCGGCTCTGGCAGGCGGAAAAGTACCGACGGATGGGTCGGGGTCGGCTGGCTGAAGTTTTTGGCCCGAGCCAGTTGGCAAGCGATATCAAGGTGCGGACCACCGGCTATTCCGATAAGGAGTACGAAGATGGTTTTGCCGCCCTGGATCAGGAATCCAAAGATATGATTAACGGTTATG
>WFRP01000160.1 GCA_015486505.1 Pseudomonadota bacterium
CCGCAAAAGATGTGTCTATTTCAGAAAATGTTCCGTACCACATGGCCATGGTCGGCTTATTGATCCAGCCGTCAAGAAACGAGGTGTCAGCGGTACTGCTGGTAATCCAGGCTGTCGGGTTGACGCCGACGCCGCCGGCGCCATCCAGCATGACCAGTGGTGGCCCGGCCAGAACCGGGGTTGCTGATGCCAGCATGAAAGCCAGACAGATAGTCAGTGTAAATTTCCTGGTAATCGCTTTCATTAGTATCCCTCCTCCTGAAAATGTTGACTGAAAAAAGATATCCCTCAAGGTCTCGGAATTACTTAGCACAACTTTTGCTCTTTAGTCAAAACAGTTTCCGGTTTATTGAAACTTAATACTTGCAATTTACTTTTTTTTAGAGTATAGGCCCCCGTGCTTCTCCGGTTTAACCTTGTTTAGAGGTGCGGAAAACGCCCGACCGGCGCTAATCTCCTTTAAGGTCGGCACCCCATTCGCCAGATATTGTAAACAAGTAGTAAACTCTAACCTGTTAAACTTATTTGATTACCCGGTGCCTGCAATCATGAAAGATTGCAGGCGCTGTTTTTTTATTGTCATTTAACGGAAACAACCTGAATGACCGAGACAACAGTCACAGGTGGACGAAAGCGACAGACACCCACTAGACAAAAAAGTAAATTTAAGGTGAAAAGAAAATGAGCAAGGAATTAAGCAAAGTACGCAATATCGGGATCAGCGCCCATATCGACTCGGGTAAAACCACCCTGACTGAAAGAATCCTGTTCTATACCAACCGGATTCACGCCATCCATGATGTTAAAGGTAAAGACGGTGTCGGCGCGGTTATGGACTCGATGGAACTCGAAAAAGAGCGCGGCATCACCATCGCTTCAGCCGCGACTTTCTGTGAATGGAACAATCATGAGATCAATATTATCGACACTCCGGGCCATGTTGACTTCACCATTGAGGTTGAGCGTTCCTTACGGGTTCTCGATGGCGCCATTCTGGTTCTCTGTTCGGTCGGCGGCGTTCAGTCACAGTCGATAACGGTGGACCAGCAGATGAAACGCTACAAGGTTCCCTGCATCGCCTTTGTCAACAAATGCGATCGCAGCGGCGCCAACCCGGAAAGAGTGGTTGAGCAGTTAGTCGAAAAGCTCGGACATAACGCTATCGCCATGCAGATTCCGATCGGGCTTGAAGCCGATCATGTCGGTGTCGTTGATTTGACGACTATGAAAGCTGTCTATTTTGACGGTGACAACGGTGAAATCCTGCGCAGCGAAGAGATTCCGGCCGAACTTGCCGACAAAGCCGCCGAAAAGCGTGAAGAACTTGTCGAAACAGCCTCGAACTTTTGCGATGATCTCGCCGATGCCTACCTTGAAGAACAGGAAATCACGGCCGAGATGATCTTGAGTGCGATGCGCAAAGGAGTTCTGGAACGTAAAGTTACTCCGGTATATATGGGCTCCGCCTACAAAAACAAAGGGGTGCAGCCGCTGCTTGATGCCGCGACCGCGCTCCTGCCGAACCCCGCGGAAGTAACCAATATCGCCCTTGATCTTGACAATGATGAAGCTGAGGTCGTACTCGGCAGTTCGACTGATGATCCTACAGTCGCGCTGGCGTTCAAACTTGAAGACGGCCAGTACGGCCAGCTGACCTATATCCGGGTTTATCAGGGCATTCTCGCCAAAGGCGACACCCTGGTCAACACCCGCAGCGGCAAGAAGATCAAAATCGGCCGTCTGGTGCAGATGCACTCCAACCAGATGGAGGATATTGATGAAATTCCCGCCGGTTACATCGGCGCCCTGTTCGGCATTGACTGTGCCTCCGGCGATACTTTTGCCGACCCCAAACTCAACTACTCGATGACTTCAATGTTCGTCCCCAACCCGGTCATCTCTCTGGCTCTGGTACCGAAAGACAACAAGGCCCAGATCAATATGTCCAAGGCCCTGAACCGTTTTTCAAAGGAAGATCCGACCTTTCACACCTACGTTGATGAAGAAACCAACGAAACCATTATCGAAGGTATGGGTGAACTCCACCTTGAGGTCTATGTCGAGCGGATGCAGCGCGAGTACAACGCTGAAGTTTCCACCGGCCAGCCCCGGGTTGCCTATCGTGAGACCATCACCAGACGGGCCGAATTCAACTACACCCACAAAAAACAGACCGGCGGTTCCGGTCAGTACGGTCGCGTGGCCGGCTACATTGAGCCGTTTCCCGAAGGTGATTTTGAATTTATTAATAAAATTACCGGCGGGGCGATCCCGACCCAGTTTATTTCATCATGTGAAAAGGGCTTTAAGGCCAGTATGGCGAAAGGCAGCCTGATGGAATTTCCGGTCACCGGAATCCGGGTCGAGATTAACGATGGTGCTTCACACGCGGTCGACTCTTCGGAGATGGCTTTCCAGGCTGCGGCCCGGGGGGCTTTTCTTGAAGCCTATAAAAAAGCGAAGCCGGTTATCCATGAACCGATCATGAAGGTTGTAATCGAAACTCCGACCGAGTTTCAGGGTACGGTTATGGGCACCATCAACCAGCGCCGCGGCACCATTCTCGGCGCCCAGGAAGAAGGCCCGATGTGTGTCGTTGAAAGTCAGGTACCTTTAGCGGAGATGTTCGGCTACTCAACCGTTCTCCGTTCCAGTACTCAGGGTAAAGCTCAGTTCACGATGGAATTTGACAGCTACAGACAGGTGCCGCAGAGCATAACTGAAGAACTGCAGAAAAAGAAAGCGGAAGAGGCTAACAAAGGCGCCGCTTAATGAGTACGCAGAACGCAAATGCCCAGATAATCTACCTCAGAGACAGGAGTTTTACTATGCTAAAAAAAGATCTTATCATGCGTAACCCCTTAAGGGCGGTCAGCGACGAAAACGGCTATATCCTTCCGGAAGGCGGTTTAGGCGCGGTTGTGGCCCGGGCCGGAGTCGGTAAAACCGCCCTGCTGGTGCAACTGGCCCTCAATTCACTGCTTAAAGGCGACAATGCCCTGCATATCAGTCTCGGTGATCCGGTCCGCAAAGTCAGCCTCTGGTATAAAGAGGTTTTCAATAATATCGGTACGCAATACAAAATCGACAAAATTGATGATCTCTGGAATGAACTTTTACCGCAACGCTTCATTATGACCTTCAATATCGACGGTTTCAGTGTGCCGCGCCTTAACGAGCGTCTGACGGAGCTCGCGGATCAGGATATTTTCCACCCGCAGATGATTTTAATCGATGGTCTCCCCTTCAATGAGCAGAGCAAAAGGGCCGACCTGCACGCCTTGAAGGAGCTTTCCGAAAAATTCAGCTCCCATATCTGGTTTACGGTCCGCAGTCACCGCCACGAGGAACCCGATGCCGAAGGCATGCCGATCCAAATCAGTGATTTCGCCGACCTGCTCGATGTCGCGATCAAACTTGAGCCGGAAGATAGCCGAATCAAACTCAACGTCTTGAAAGGCAGCGGTTCAATCTCGACTCAGGGCCTCTCACTTGACCCGGTGACCATGCTGATCAAGGAATAGAATTCTGATAAGAGCACATAAAAAAGGCATCCACTTCACAGGGGATGCCTTTTTTTACAACTTTTCTCCGCCTCAGCGCGGCCAAGGAAATATCTGGCATGAAAACAGAGAAAAAGAACCTTCCGGCAATTTTCAGACTGATTGCCGCTGCCTGCTTGCTGATTGTTACAGGCTGTGCCGGGTCCCCGTCCCGGGTAAACCCGGTACCGGCTGAACTTACCTCCAAAGTCGCCATTGAGGGGATTCCCGAAGCCCGCTTCTGGGGTGATGAATGGCCCCGTTTTTCCCTGCAGCGTTTCGCGACATTCAGCGATAATGATTTTAAGAAATTTTTTTCCGGGATCTATAAAAAGCCGCATAACTATCTCGCGATTTCCGGAGGCGGAGCTAACGGCGCTTTCGGGGCCGGTCTTTTAGCCGGCTGGACCAGGGCCGGTACCAGACCTGAATTTACGATGGTTACCGGGGTCAGTACCGGCGCTCTGACCGCCCCCTTCGCTTTTCTCGGACCCGCCTATGATAAACTGCTCAAGGAGGTTTACACAACCACCTCCACCAAAGACATCATGCGAGAGCGCGGCTTTATCAGCGCTATGTTCAGCGATTCAATGGCAGACACGACCCCGCTGAAAAAACTGCTGGAGAAATATATAACCGCGGACGTCGTTGAAAAGATTGCCGAAGAACATCGCCGGGGCCGCCGGCTCTTTGTCGGAACCGTAAATCTTGATGCCGGACGCTCCGTCATCTGGAATATCGGCGCTATCGCGAACAGCAGCTTTCCCGGCAAACTTGAGCTTATCCATGAAATCCTCCGCGCCTCAACCGCCATCCCCGTAGCTTTTCCCCCGGTGGCGATAACCGTTATCAACAACGGGAAAAAATATGAGGAACTGCATGTTGACGGCGGCACCGGCTCCCAGGTCTTTGTCTACCCGGCCGCAGCCGACTGGAAACTGATTACCCAGCAATTGAAGGTCAAAGGCACCCCCAATGTCTATGTCATCAGGAACTCTTTTCTGGAACCGGACTATATGGGCGTCAACCGCAGCCTCGTGCCGATTGCCAGCCGCTCAATTGACTCCTTGATCCGAACTCAGGGCATCGGTGATCTCTACCAGATTTTTGCTCTCTGTCAACGTGACGGCAACAACTTCAACCTTGCTTATATCCCGAACACGTTTACCGAAGAACCCAAAGAAGGTTTTGACCCGGTTTATATGAAAGACCTCTATGAACTCGGCTATAAAATGGCAATTCAGGGCTACCCCTGGAGCAAAGCGCCGCCGGATTACCATAAATAATCGGTGTAACTGTTCAGCCGAATACTGGCTCGAGCGCAGTTTCAAGGTTACTTAACAAACTTGATGCCCTCGTAAAAACACCGAGAAATAATTTTCAATCGCTATATGTTGTGATTGCAGACATTCAAAATCACAACATATTGTGCCTGAAAAATTTGAGAAATACTTTTTACGAGTCCGCCAAACTTAGCAAACCAGGAGAAACAACGATGGTGAAACGATTTTTAACTACTTTTCTTCTATGTCTGTTCTGTCTTATCGGTAGCCGGGCCTATGCCGCTGACGCGAAGGCTCTGCTTTTGGGAATGGCTGAAAACCTGGCGTCTGCCAGGCAATTTTCGGTCACTATGAAAATAAATTACGATGCGGTGCAGAAATCGGGTCAGAAGATTGAATTCGGTGAAACCCGTAACCTGATTATCCAGAGGCCAAATCACTTGCGGGTTGAGGCCCGGCAAAGTGATGGTGATGCAAGCTCAATGATCTTTGATGGTAAAACTATAGCTCTGTGCAGCCGGACGGAAAACGTCTATTCACTGACCCCCTACTCCGGCGATGTCGACTCGGCCATACGCTATGCCGGCGGCCGTATGGGAATCAGGATACCTTTAGCCCGGCTGCTGGTTACAACCCTGCCCGAAGAACTTGAACAGATGATGGGACCGGCCGCGTATGTTGAGAAAGACGTTTCCGGCAAACTGCCGCTGGATCATATCGCGGTACGTTCGGATGCCGTTGACCTCCAGGCCTGGATCGGCGCCGACAAATTACCGCGACGCATCGTTCTGACTTACAAAAACGCGCCCGGAGAACCGCAGTTTCGGGCGGATTTCACCAATTGGAATCTGAGCCCGAAAATCGGGCCGGAGACTTTCGTTTTCACAGCGCCTGCAGGGGCAGAAAAAATTCCGACTATACTGCCGAAAATTCAGGCAAACACCCTGAAAGATAAAAAAGGAGGGGCCCAATGATTATCAACCGGAAATCCAGCCTGCTTATTTTAATTACTGTGTTATTAACTATAATTATGGGATCAGGAGACCTCTTCGCGCGCCGGAACGGCGGCGGCCGGGGTGGAAGAAGCGCAAATTTTTCCCGCTCCGGGGTCGCCCGCAGCGGCAGTCTGAGCGGCAGATCCCGCCGGCAGACCCGACCGGCGGCCCGGCCGCAGAGACAAAACCGTAAAACTGCCAATCAGGTTCAGCCGAACCGTAAAGCATCAAACCAAATCCAGCCGAACCGGCAGAAAAATCAGGACCGGAGCGCGCAAACCCGGGAACAGCGCGGTACCAGAGACCAGAAAGACCGCCAGGAGTGGCAGGACGATCGGCAGGAAGCCATAAAAGATCGCCAGGAAGATCGTCAGACGGCTCTCAATGAGCGCCAGGAAGATCGCCAGGATTTTATTGAGGATGAAGCTTACGGCCACTACCATTATCACCATGACTGGGATGATGATTTCGCCGCCGGCGTTGTCGTCGGAGCCGCCGTCGCGGGCACGGCGGCCGCCGCCGCCGCCCCCCCGCCGACTTATGTCACGGTTTTACCCTGTCAAACCATCGCCATTGTCAGAAACGGCACCTCCTATTACAAATGCGGTACCACCTGGTACCAGCGATGCTATGCCGGAAGCCAGGTAACTTATATGGTTACCACCGCGCCGCCCGGAAATTAAGCGACAACCTGACACCGCTCATAATTTAATGGTTACCGCTACCTGAAGGCAGGCGCGGGCCGTCCATGATGTGCATATCCTGAGCCCGGTAGGCGTTGCGGTAATGGCGGATCAGCACGTTGCCGGGAAAGGGCTGGCCATGTTTTTCAACCAGCTGCCGGAGCGCCTTGACGGCGGCAGCGATTGCCGGATCGTCTTTAAACTTGAGCGGATGCGGGAAAATGAGATTGCCGTCACCGGCCCGGGGCTGAGAAAAATCCTTGACCTCGTCATTCTCAGCCAGGGCTGCGGCCATATTATAACTCAGATCCGGGCGGCCGGTATTCCAGTTTACGGAGGGGATATACTTCCAGAGCATAACCTTGAATCCGGGCTCGAAGCGCCGGGCCCGGCCCCAGCCTTTTTTGGCCGGCAGCGGTTCATGTTTGGGCAGGGGCTGCTTGAGGACCTCATAAGGGACCGGAACGATATGGCGCAGAGCGCCGGCGATAAAGGCTAAGTCATGCTTGTCCAGGGCCTCGAACCAGCCGCTCTCGGATTTGTCTTCGGGAAACAGCTTGTCTAAAACCAGGTTTTTGACATCAGCCAGGTACTTCGGTGTGCCCAGGACCTCGCGGCCGAAGATCAGGGGAATCAGGCGTGAAGGAAGCAGGAGAATGCCGACATAACCATAGGCGCCGTCATATTTTTCCCCCTTGTAACTCCATTCTTTTTCCCCGACAAATTCCGCCGACATATAGAACTCAATCTCGTTATAACCTCCGCCGGCCATATATTTGACATCCCTTTCCTGAGTGTAATTTACGAATAGAACCGGCTTGCCGTGGGGGCCGATCGGCCAGGGCCGGTAGCCGTAGGTCTTCCCGTCCTGCCCCTGCCAGGTCGGAAGCAAGGCCGCGGCGGCGGCCGCGTCAACCTCCAACTGCATACTGACATCCAGTTTGTCGCCGGTGGCAAGTTCCCGGCGCGAATCCCCGGTGCCATGGTCAAACTGGATCGGCATCAGTTTCAGGGGAACCCCGGCCGGTTGCTCAAGGGCGAAGCCGCTCCCGGGGAAAAACATCAGGCCCGTCAACAGCACCACAATACAAACCATCCCTGATTTCAACCAATATTTCATCATCCGGATTTCTAAAAGAAATCTATCAATCTTCATTTGTCAATACTCCTTATCACTGTAAGAAATTATCAGCGGCGTCCCTGTTTGCGCATATATCGCGGCGTAAAATGATCGGCCGGAATGCCTTCACTCACGTTATAGACCAGGTAGCGGCCGAGGCCATTGAGAGCCGCGTCCATAGCGTAAAAGTCTTTCTGCAGATCATAGTGCAGGACCGTAACCAGAAAATTGCCGGGAACACTGTAATGCGGCCAGGAAAATCCCACCGAGGTGCGCCAGAGCGCCCCGCGGCCGTCGTAGCATTCATCCAGGGTAATAATCCAGCTGTCCTCATCCAGATAGTAGACCCGTTTTGAATAGATATGCCGGGCCCCCTTGCGCAGGGTTGATTCAAGCACCCAGACCCGATGCAGTTCCCAGCGCACCTCATCGGGATTGTGATGTCCCTTGCCGGTAACTTCTTTAATCGAAGCGTTATGATACTTGAGACAGTTATAGGGAATATACATCTCCTTTTTGCCGATGATCTTCCAGTTGAAACGGTCGATGGCGCCGTTGAACAGGTAAGCGTCGTCGTAGGTCGCGAGGCCGCCGGTATCGCCGTCCGGGGTATCATAAGCCACGGTCGGAGCGCGACGGACCCGGCGCTGACCGGGGAAATACTGCCAGGCCTTGCGTTTATCCCGGGCCTGATTAAGAGGATCGCGGACCAGCAGCAATTCCCCCTTGCGGCGCTCCGGCCGCTGGTAGACAACCAGCAGGTTCCAGATCTCGCCGTTAAAGTTCTTGTAGGTACCGTCCTTGATGTAAAAAGGGTAGTTTTCCTGAACATCGCCGCCGCCGGCGGGGGTAAAGGTGCCGTTGGGCAGGACCACACCGGCAACGTAGGGTCCGGTCCGGCTGGCGCCGGTCCAGCGGCAGAGGTGGTTGAAAATCATTTCATTGCCGTTTTTCGGCAGCGGAAAGGGAATACCGCAGTAAACCTCCTTGACCCCGAGCCCGTCTTTGCTCAACTCCGCCCGCAGGGCATTCTGGTAGGTATTTTCATAAACCCACGCGGGAGCGGCAAAGGTCCGGCGCGTGCGATAGACATCAAGCCGGTAGTCGGGATATTTTTTCAGCAGGGCCTGCTGGCCGGGAGTGACCTTGTCGGCATACTGGGCCAGATTCTTGGCGGTTATCGAATACAGGGGCTTGTCATCCTTGAAAGGGTCGGGATAATACTGCCCGGGCTGATAGTTGATACCGGCGGGGATCTTGCTCAGTCCCCCGGTCCATTCGGGAATGGTGCCGTCGGCGTTACCGGCTTTCTCGGCCCCAAAAGGGGTTAAAGTGGTTTTCAGACGGGCCGCTTCCTCAGGGCTCACTCCGGCGGTTGCCAGGGTGGCGGTAAACAGGAAAAGCGCCAGCAGAGTCACGACCAACACAACCTTTTTCATGATTTCCTCCGTTAATCTATTTATCATGATATAAAATCCATTTAGTACCTTACAGGTTATTTTCTGCACCAAAAAACAAGATTTAATAATCAGAAAATGTTCTGATAAGAGTACTTATTTGCGCCCAACGGATTGCCCTTGGGGTGCGCCCAACGGATTGCCCTTGGGGTGCGCCCAGCGGATTGCCCTTGGGTGCGGGCTGAAAAGCCCTGTTTGGGTTGCGGGAGTTAGTTCCCGCATTAGCATTGCAACTGTTTGAGCGTAAGCGAGTTTTGCAAGGCGGGCGCAACGAGCGTAAGGAAAAACAGAAATCTTAACGCCGAGCGGAGAAAAACCGCGCCCGACCCCGGATTCGGCTGAATAGTTACATCGGATTTTCAATTTCGGCAACCGCCCCTTCATCAAGCGATGAAGTCGGTTCATCCAGAAGCAGGATTTCAGGCTCCAGCATCAGCGCCCGGGCGCTGCCGAATCGCTGCTGCTGCCCTCCCAACCGGGAGCGGGCGTCTTTATGCAGACAATCTTTAACTTCAGGCCAGAGAAAAACGCCCCGCAGCACCTGTTCAACCTTTTCCTCATGAAAGGCCATCACGGGGTCAGGCCTGCCCCCCTATCTAAGTCCAAATCCAAATCGGACGAATCGGAGACCCCCTACCCCAAGAAAAAGTTGAACTTAAGCTGATTAACCTGTAAAAGGAGAAATGTTTTCGAAAAAATCAATTATTTTAGCGCCGATGGCGGGGATCAGCGACCGCTCCTTTCGGCGGCTCTGCCGTTCTTTCGGGGCTGATTTCGCTGTCAGTGAGATGGTAAGCGCCAAGGGATTGGTTTACGGTGACCGTAAAAGCCGCATTCTTCTGGCTCCGGATGTTAGCGATAAACCGCACTGGGTCCAGCTTTTCGGCTCGGAACCGGAGATCATCCGGGAAGCGGCGCAGATTGCGCTTGAGGCCGGCGCTGATCTGATTGATATTAATATGGGTTGTCCGGTGAGAAAGGTGGTTAAAACCGGAGCCGGGGCCGCACTTTTACGACAACCGGAAGCGGCTGTCGGGATAATGCGGGCTTTGGATCGGGCTCCGGCGATTCCCTACACGATTAAAGTAAGAACCGGCTGGGATCACGATACTTTTGTCCTGGATGATTTCATCACAATGGCGACAGAATTCAACGCCAGGGCCCTGACCTGCCATCCGCGTACCGCCAAAATAATGTTTTCCGGCAAAGCCGACTGGGAACAGCTATTTGCGGCGGCAGAAAAAACCTCCCTGCCGATCATCGGCTCCGGCGATATCAATGATACGGCTACCGCAAAAAATCATCTGAGCCGCCCCGCTCTCTCCGGAATCATGCTCGGCCGCGGCACCTATGGCCGGCCCTGGTTTTTTCGGGAAATAAAAGAATTGCTACTCAACAACCAGACTTGGCGGCCGGATTCCGACTTGAGACGCGAGACTATCATAAAACATGGCGAGTTTCTTAAAGAAGAATACGGAGAAAAACATAGCCTGCTCATCTACCGCAAACATCTGGCCTGGTATATAAAAGGCATCCCCGGAGCCGCCGCGTTGCGCAAGCAGATTTTCACCATGACCGATTCTTCTGCAATCGAAGATATGATTAACGAACTTTTTCGCTAACCATCATTTTTCACCAACTCGAAGATTATAATAGAAAACATCGTTAATATTGTTGATTGATTGATTGTGAATTGATTTTAATTGACATAAATAGTAACTATTCAGCCGAATCCGGGGTCGGCCGCGGTTTTTCTCCGCTAGGCGTTAAGATTTCTGTTTTTCCTTACGCTCGCTGCGCCCGCCTTGCAAAGCTCGCTACGCTCAAACAGTTGCAATGCTAATGGGCTCCCGCTCGCTTCCGAAAAACAACGAAATCGTTTCCGCAACCGCTTACGAAAAACCACCCCCGCCCCCTCCAGAAGGTGGGGGGGGGGATTTTGGCTGAATAGTTACCATAAATTTTGGAATGAGATAGTTCGTAATCAATGATTATAAAATAGTTTTATTTTGCAATAAATTGCCATAATAATATTGACATTATGGGATTTTCAGGGGGTCCGCATGAATAATGAAAATATCATAAAGAAGATATCCAAATTGACTGCACTAACCCTGTTTGTGTTTATATTGCTTACCGATACCGGCCGGGCTGATTTTTCCTATAAGATTAAAAACCCCTCCCTTGAATCGGCCGGGAAATATGTAACCAGCACATCTAATATAAATATCCATACAGAGGGAGATTTTACCTATCTTTGTCCCGCTAAAGGGGCTGCAACCGTGGATAAATCAACACCCGGAGTTATCAGGTACCATTTTTCTTTTGCTGTCCCTATAAGTGAAGCCAAACTGTTTGTAAATACGGATACTTTTCATTGGAGTTACAGCCAGGGATTTAGTTATGTTTATGCTTCCGTCGATGGGATAAATTGGATAAAACTGGCTGAGGCGGCACCACCTGAGCTTGGCAAGTGGAGATCGGGGAATGCCTCAGGCTCCCTGCCGGCAGTATTTATCGGTAAAAAAGATATTTATGTTACAGTTATGCTCTATTCATTTGGCCCATCAGCGTCCAAAGGCGGGATCTGGTGCAACACGGCCCAACACTTACGTTACAATAAAAAGACGGACAATGTTACATTTCAGCTCGATGTGAAAAATGTTGCGGGGCCGGTTTCAGAATTAATTGCGGATGTCAACGGAAATGCGGTCAGTTTTGATTGGACGGCAATGGCTGCAGCTGGATCGTATACCTTGGCGGTAGCTCTTGCCGATGAGTTTGGCGATATCGATATGTCCAGCTTAAACCTGATTGACATGGGAGATGCCAAAACCTTCTCCAGTTTCGGCCTGCCCAGCGGCATGATTTTCTATGCTGCGGTTCTGGCCAATTCCTCAGAAGGTTTACAGATTTCCAATACGGTTAAATTTTTGCCGATTGCCGGAACCGTAACCGGCCCGGGGGTGATTGAGGGGGTTCTGACTGCGATTAATGATCCCGGAGGCATTGGTACAATAACCCTTTTCGGCAGCATTACCGGAGACACCGCAAACATCACCCGACTTTCAGGAGATGATGGCACCGGACCCTTTGTCTTGAATTTGACGGACAATAAACCGGCTACCTATACGAAGGGCGGCCAGACTATGGTTTTTACGTATCCGGCTGATGGTTCCATCAGCGTTGCAACTTTACGGCAAAGAAGTCTTACCCGGGAAAGTGCCGCCGATGATTGTCAGGCCGCGATACAAGCGAACATCGATCAATTAGAGCAAGATTTCCGGTGCGAACTGAATAATCTTACCGGACTTGCAAGAGTGTTTTCTGATCTCGGGATTGGATCTTATGGATTGGGAGCTGTTAATAACCGGTGCCTGTTTTTAGCTGGCCTTTGTGGTGACGCCATAAAGGATCTCAAAATCAAATTTCAAAAAGACAAGTCCGCTCTGATCAAGCAGTACAACGCATGTAATTATGAGCCCGAGCCTGAGCCCGACCCCGGTGATGGAGAGATTGTTATCGACCTCACCTGCCCGGTTCCATCCGGCGCTGAACATAAAGAGGATCATTATTCAACCTCATCGATTGAGCACTACGTTTTAAACGGAGAAGATGTCGGTCCGTGGCGATGGTGGGGGTTGGATACCAGCGGCGATAATACTTATTTAAAAAGCGAATCATGTAAAAATGCTGCTGGCCAACTGAATGGCTGGGTGGTTTACTATTATGAAAACGGCAATATGAGGGTAGCCGATCACTATACAAATGGGATACACGATGGACATGAGTATCATTTCTATTGCAATGGCACCATCTGGCGGGATCTGACAATCGTAGACGGTATTTGTACTTATGCGAAATACTATGATGCAAATGGATCTTTAAATTCGTACTGGGATAAAGCCGATGGCGTTACCCATATCATTGGTAAAGGTGAAATGGGTTCACTCGATTGCTATTAATTAAGTCGCAATTTTTTAACTTGAATTTCGCTATGATCTAATGAGGGAATAAATCCCGCAACCCAAACAGGGCTTTGTAGCCCGCAAATAAGTACTCTTATCAGAACATTTTCTGATTATTAAATCTTGTTTTTTGGTGCAGAAAATAACCTGTAAGGTACTAAATTGTCCCACAGGACAGTGAATCAAACAAAATATATTATGGATGAAAAACGATAATAACATTTAGCTTAATACTAAGGAGAGGTTTATGAAATATCGCAATATAATCTTATCAGCAGGCTTAGGTTTGGCGTTAATCATTTTGAGCGTATCCCCGGTTTTTTCCGGTAACAGCTTCTCAGATTTTTTTTCCCAGACCAAAATCTGTTTTCCCCATATAGCCATAAGTGACGGCTGGGGAACCGAGATTGCAGTTATAAATCCGACGGCAAAAACGGTAAGTGGAACTCTGACTTTTTTTGATAAGGCGGGGAATCAACTCGGCACCGCCGTCCCGATAACCCTGAATGTCAACGGCCGTTATCAGGCAACAGTCGAAACCGCTTTTGCCGGACGCGGCAATATTGAATATATGATTTTCACGGCCCCGGTTTTCGGCTTAAAAGGCTACACCAAGTTTTACGATGGCCAAACCCGGGCTTCAATTGTCGCATCTTCACCGCAAACTTCAGGGATTTTCAGCAAAATTGAAAAAAATGGTTGGACCGGAATTGCTTTCGTGAATACCTCCGATGAAGACGCCACGGTCACCTTGACCGCTTACAATGATGCCGGAACAGCGGTTGCAACCGCTCCTATGACTGTTAAAGCTGGGGAAAAGAAGGTAAAAACTGCAACTGAGTTTTTCGCGCCACAGCCAATTACCGCCGCTACCTATATCCGTTTCAGTTCAGATCAGGGTATTGTCGGTTTTTTTCTTAATGGCACAAATAACTTAACAAAACTTGACGGTTCAAAAGCTTTGTAAACCTGAAAGCCACTAATCGGTTAGAACGAGCTCGCCTAAATTGACCTCAAGATGTTCGGCGACTACCTGGCATTTGGCCTTGAGGAAGAAAAACAGCGGGGCCTTGACTGCGGAAAGGGTTTCGTAATTCCCCTGCCCTTTGCTGACAATCAGCGGAGCTTTGGCGAAAAGTTCACGAAACTCCGGAGAGCAGATTTCAAGTACGGTGCCGGGGGCGCGGCAGCCGGAAGATATAATTTGGGCGCAGCCGTCAATCCCGGCGGCGACGGCATCGGTTAGAACGGCATCGTTGATTATCGGTTTTTCCCGCACAACATAGGTTACCGGGATCGCGGTTTCCGCGATAATCGTCTCAATAAAAAGCCTATCCAAAACGGTTTCCCCGGTATTGTCGCCGAGATAAAGGAGCCGGTCTGCGGCAGCTAAAGCCTTGAAAAAATCACTCTCCCGCCATTTGCCGAAAGAGCCGGATTCAACGACCCGATCAATCTCAGTTTCGAGATCAAATTGTGAGGCGACCCCGAAATCAATCACGTTGCCGGCGACCGCAAATTTGGCCGCCAGGCTTAACGGTGATGCCGCCGCCGTGACCCGACGTTTTAATTCCGGATAGAGGGCCAGGGCTTTTGCCGTGCTCTTAGCTTTAATCTCCTTAAAAGGATCTTCAAGCCCGGTATAACGGTTGATCATATCGTAAAGTATAATTGAGGTTTTCGGCGGCGGGTCTTCCAGTTTGAATGCACCCAACTGTTCGGCAAATTCACGCATCATCGCAAAACAGTCGCTTTCTGAGAGTTGCAGCAAACGGCCGACGCGGACAATCTGGTTCATAAAACAGGGCAGGCAATCAAGATAGGTTTTCATACGGAAATTTAGAATCTCTTTTGTAAGGTTAAAATAATCCCGGAAATAATCATGACGATACCGATTCCGTGGAACCAGAAAAAGGTCTCTCCCAGAAAAAGAATTGCCATAATTGTCCCGAATACCGGAGCGAGATGAATAAACAGCCCGGCCCGGTTGGCGCCGATCAACTCAACCCCGCGGTTATAACAGAAATAGGAGACAATTGAAGGGAAAATAACGACATAGGCAATCGTTAAAAGGGTTGGCCCGGTTAAATTTAAAGATTTAACCGTAAAATGTTCCCAGAGATAGAGCGGCAGAATCATAATCGTACCGCTGATAAACGTAAACCCGATGAAACTTAAAGGATGAAGTTCGGGCCGCCGGCGCAAAAAAATCGAATAGATCGCATAACCGACAACCGCAATCAGAATAAGGATATCGCCGCGGTTAAAATCTAAAGCCTTGAGTACCGCGAAATCCCCCCGGGCAATCACCAGAATCACCCCGGCCAGCGACAAGGCCACCCCGAAACCCTGAAAAATCGTAATTTTATCCCGAAAAACCAGAAAAGAAAAAAGCATGATCAGAACCGGCATCAGCGATTGAATCAGAAACGCGTTGATCGCAATCGTAAAATGCAGGCCGCTGTAGAGCAGCGTGTTAAACATCGCGACTCCGGTCAATGCCAGCATCAGCAACAGCGGCAGATGACGCGGGCTGCGCAAAACCGGCCAGTCCGCCTTCATTTTCGGCCAGGCGAAATAAATTATCACCAGCGAGGCTCCGGCCCAGCGCCAGAATGACAGAGCCACCGGCGGCACATCAAGCCGCATAAAACGCCCGACAATACTGTTGACCGACCAGAAAAAGACGGCCGCGGTTAATAACAAATAAGGCGCATTATAAAGGCGCTGAAATATTTTTTTCATGGATTTAATTTCTTATTCTGAAGTAACTATTCAGCCAAATTTTACCCCCCACCTTCTGGAGGGGGCGGGGGTGGTTTTTCGTAAGCGGTTACGGAAACGATTTCGTTGTTTTTCCCAGCGAGCGGGAGCCCATTAGTACCTTACAGGTTATTTTCTTGTTTTTTTCGACAGCTTTTTTCGACTGTAAAAACAAGAAAATGTTCTGATAAGAGTACTTATTTGCGACCAGAGGAAGTGCCCTTGGGTACGGGCCGAGAAGGCCCGATTGGGTTGCGGGCTTTGTTCCCGCATTAGTACCTTACAGGTTATTTTCGGTTTGAAAAAACAAGAAAATGTTCTGATAAGAGTACTTATTTGCGACCAGAGGAAGTGCCCTTGGGTACGGGCCGCAAGGCTCCGTTTGGGTTGCGGGAGCTGTTCCCGCATTAGCATTGCAACTGTTTGAGCGTAAGCGAGTTTTGCAAGGCGGGCGCAGCGAGTGTAAGGAAAAACAGAAATCTTAACGCCTAGCGGAGAAAAACCGCGCCCGACCCCGGATTCGGCTGAATAGTTACATTCTGAAACTGTTTGATACAGTATACAGAATACTATGTGATGTCAAATGGTATCTTTTATGAAAGCTAAGGGAGGCGTACATAGAGTACGCCGCAATGACGAAGGTTGCACCCCAAGGGTACTTCTTCGCTGCGCTCACGGCGAGGGGAACGCAGCAGATGGAGAGTTTTTGCGACGCCATCTTCTTCAACAAAAACCTATAGAACTCCCATTGCTCTATACATTTGACATCACTTTACCGCTTCTCGCCCCTTATTTTCCCCGAACATATGGCCGACCCTCAAAAAGGGACAGGCTTGAAAAAAGGTAATCGACACCATTACCTGTTTTAAGACTGGACGCACAATTATTACCCACGGAAAAATTGTATCGGCTGTAATTTTATGATAAAATCGCCGAATGAAAATAGCTAATGCGGGAACAAACCCGCAACCCAAACGGTACCTCGCGGCCCGCAAATAAGTACTCTTATCAGAACATTTTCTGATTATTAAATCTTGTTTTTTGGTGCAGAAAATAACCTGTAAGGTACTAATGCGGGAACAAACCCGCAACCCAAACGGTACCTCGCGGCCCGCAAATAAGTACTCTTATCAGAACATTTTCTTGTTTTAAAACAAGAAAATAACCTGTAAGGTACTAAAATTTTATCATCGACCAAAATAGTCGTCATCACCAAAGAAAATGCGTAACTATTCAGCCAAATTTTACCCCCCCCCACCTTCTGGAGGGGGCGGGGGTGGTTTTTCGTAAGCGGTTGCGGAAACGATTTCGTTGTTTTTCGGAAGCGAGCGGGAGCCCATTAGCATTGCAACTGTCTGAGCGTAAGCGAGTTTTGCAAGGCGGGCGCAGCGAGCGTAAGGAAAAACAGAAATCTTAACGCCTAGCGGAGAAAAACCGCGCCCGACCCCGGATTCGGCTGAATAGTTACGAAAATGCTATGATTAAAAATATAAGTGAAATCGGTTCGGTCAATTTTGTTTCGAGCCGGCGGGCTCAAAGAATCAGCCTGACGGTTAAAGCTGATGGCAAGATTCGGGTTGCGGTGCCGAAACGGGCCTCGATGGCTGAGGCTGAACGGTTTGTCCTGAACAAAAAGATGTGGATCAAGCGGCAGTTAAACCGGCTGGCCGGGGTCGATGCCGTCGCGAATGAGTACGCCGAAAAGATTAAAGAGCTTGATATAGATGAAGCCGCCGCCGCAATCGCGGCCCGGCTTCAGGAACTGGCCGACGAATTCGGTTTCAGCTACAATCGCGTGACTTTCCGCAACCAGAAAACCCGCTGGGGCAGCTGCTCGGCCAAAAACAATCTCAGTCTCAATATCAAACTCGCCCTGCTCCCGGCTGAACTGCGTGACCTGATCCTGGTGCATGAGCTGGTGCATACCAGGATTAAAAATCACGGCCCGCTTTTCTGGCAGGAGTTGGAAAATATCTATCCCAACGCCCGGGAACTTGATCGCAGGATTAATCATTTGGGCGGGTTATTGCAGATTCCGTTATCTTAATAAAAAAATTCCATTTTCGATTATTATTTTGCTATGAAGATTATGGTACAGGATTAAAAACTTGGTTACGATGATGGTTTAACGATAATTAGGAGTGAGCGGAGGAAACACTATGAACAAAGAAAATCCGGCAGGTCGCCCAGTGTTGTTACGTGTAATCTATTTTTGGGTGCTGACCTTTTTGCTTTTTCCTCCGACCTTTGCGGCTTACGCCGCAACCGCGGGGCTGCCTTTTAGCGAAGATTTCGCCAATTCAAACCTTATGGATTCGTCTCTGACCACAGCCAACTGGTCGGTGGCCAGGGAAAAGCTGCTTTTAAAATTCAAATATAACGGTAATAACAGTTACAATGGTTTCAGCCCGAAAACTGATTTCGGTAGCGCTTCGGATTATTCATACGGTTGCGCCTGCGGCGATCTTGATCACGATGGCAATCAGGATCTGGTGATCGCCAATGTCGGCATTTCGCCCGGTGATCCGGGCATCGTCAATAAAATCTTTCTGGGTCACGGAGACGGTACCTTTGTGACTCCGCCGACCGATCTCGGCAGTGGCGATGCTGATCACTCTATGAAGGTTGCTCTGGGTGATCTCGATGGCGACGGTAACCTCGATGCGGTTTTTGCCAATTACAATGAAACCGACAAGATCTATTTCGGCAATGGTGACGGCACTTTTTCCAGCAGCGGCCAGGTGGTTAGCAGCTCCGATACCCTGATCAGCACCGATGTCGCTCTGGGCGACCTGGATCATGACGGCGACCTGGACATTGTCATTGCTGTATATTCAGGTGCGAATCGGGTCTACCTGAACCAGGGCGACGGCACCTTTGCCGCGGCCATAACATTCGGCATCAGCAGCAACAAAACCTGGGCGGTGGCCCTGGGTGATATTGATAATGACGGTGATCTCGACATCGTCAGCGCCAATGACGGCCAGAAAAACTACGTTTACATCAACCCCGGCGACGCATCCTCATTTACATCCGGCGTTATCGGTCCCGCCGCCACTCCGCCTGCCAACAGCAGTAAGGATATCTGCCTTGCCGATATTAACGGCGATGGCAAACCGGACGTTGTTGTCGCAAACGACGGGGTAAATTATGCCTATATCGGTAACGGCGCCGGCAGTTTTCCCACCGCCACCGCTATCGGCAACTCCGACTCCGACGATTCCGCCTCAGTCAGCATCGCTGATTTTGATCAGGACGGTGATCTAGATATCGTTTTTTGCACCAACAACCGTACAGAACCCAATAAGTTCTATTTAAACGCTGGCGCTGGTTCATTCCCCGACACCGGTTCACAAATCAGCGCGGCGACCTACAGAACCGTCTGTACCACCGCCGCCGATTTTGACGGTGACGGCGATCCGGATCTGGCTTTTATAAATTATGATACAACCACAACCCATAAAATTTACCTTAACGACGCCGACAAGCTGTTTGCCGTAAACGGCTCCGATGTAACTTCAGATCATTATAGATCATTTGGCGCTGATTTGTGTGACCTTGACAGTGATGGCAATCTGGATTTGGTTGTCGCAAACAAAGGTGACTATAACCTGGTTTATCTTGGCAACGGCCAAGGTGGGTTTGCTGCCGGAGTCAATATAGGCAGTGACACGGATGACAGTGTTGCTTTGATCTGTGGCGATTTCAACAATGACGGCAATCTTGATATTATCACTGCCAACGACGGCCAGACCAACAAGGTATATCTCGGCAGCGGGGATGGTGATTTTTCCAGTACGACCGGCAGCCCTGTATCCGCAGCGACCCGAAGAAGCGTCAAACTGGTCTCGGGCGATTTTAACAATGACGGCAACCTTGATCTTGCCATTGCCAACTACGATGATATAAACTATGTCTGTATCGGTAATGGCGACGGCACCTTCCAGAGTGAGATCGCCCTGGGGAGCAGTAATCCAACTTACAGTATAACTGCTGGCGATATTGACAACGACGGCGATCTCGATCTGATTACGGCCAATTTCACCAACATAAACAACATTATCTACCTTAATAATGGTGATGGCAGTTTTGCGTCTGCAACTGAGATAACAGCCGACAGCTCCCGTAACTGCACCTCTGATGTTCTTTTAGGTGATTTCAATGAGGATGGCAACCTTGACCTGATTACGATCAATTATATGGAAATATGCCAGGTCCATTCAGGCAATGGTGATGGCAGCTTCAACAGTGGTACCGACATCAGCTCCGGAATCAGTTATGCCATTCGTGCGACAATCGGAGATCTGAACGGCGACGGCCACCTGGATCTGGTCACAGGCAACGATCATGGTGCAAATAAATATTTTCCTGGTAACGGGGATGGTACCTTCAGCGCAGCGGTTGAGATTGACAGCGAAGCTTACGGATACTGGTCAGTACTTCTGGGTGATTTAGATAGCGACGGCGATCTTGACTTGATTACAACTAATTCCGGTAATTCCGTTACTGACACCAACAAAATCTATCTCGGTAACCGGGCCGGAATCTGCACAGAAAGCCGGCCGCTGACAGTTCCGGAAATTTGCTACAACACAAACTCCGCCGCTGTCGGGGATCTCAACAATGACGGCAGCCTTGACCTGGTGGTTGCCAACAACCAGGGAGATTTTGCCTACTTAGGCAA
>WFRP01000161.1 GCA_015486505.1 Pseudomonadota bacterium
GCAAGGCCCTGTTTGGGTTGCGGGAGTTGTTCCCGCATTAGTACCTTACAGGTTATTTTCGGTTTGAAAAAACAAGAAAATGTTCTGATAAGAGTACTTATTTGCGGGCCGCAAGGCTCCGTTTGGGTTGCGGGATCTGTTCCCGCATTAGTACCTTACAGGTTATTTTCTGCACCAAAAAACAAGATTTAATAATCAGAAAATGTTCTGATAAGAGTACTTATTTGCGCCCAACGGATTGCCCCTGGGTGCGGGCTGAAAAGGCTCGATTGGGTTGCGGGAGCTATTCCCGCATTAGTTTTTTACCCAGGCGGCCCTGCTATCGCATAGTCGCAACTATTTTTCAATTTAATTTTTGCCGGGATAAAATTAAATTGCTTAGTAACTATTCAGCCGAATCCGGGGTCGGGCGCGGTTTTTCTCCGCCAGGCGTTAAGATTTCTGTTTTTCCTTACGCTCGCTACGCCCGCCTTGCAAAACTCGCTTACGCTCAAACAGTTGCAATGCTAATAGGCTCCCGCTCGCTTCCGAAAAACAACGAAATCGTTTCCGCAACCGCTTACGAAAAACCACCCCCGCCCCCTCCAGAAGGTGGGGGGGTAAAATTTGACTGAATAGTTACAATAAAATTAAAATTAATAATGATAGGGCTCATTTTTAATAATAGTCATCGCCCGATAAAGCTGCTCAAAAAGGAGCAGGCGGGCAATTTCGTGCGGAAACGTCAGCGGCGACAATGATACCCGGTAATCCGCGGCCTCACGCAGCGAAGAATCGTAACCGAAAGGGCCGCCGCAGAAAAAAACAAGTCTTGGTTGTCCGCTCGTCAGCAACTGCTGCAGAAACGCGGCAAACTCACGTGAATTCATATTCCGGCCGTGCTCATCGAGCAACAATTTAAGCCCGGAAGGCTTATTAAATTCACTGAGCAGACGCGGCGCCTGCCGGCGGCAAAAAGCCGGCGGCGCTTCACGCTTGCCGGGCTTTTCCTCTTTAAGTTCTTTTATATCGCAGGCAAAATAACGCTTTAAGCGGCGCTGATATTCGGTAATCCCCTGGTGACAGAGACTATTTCGGGTTTTACCAACCAGCAGCATAAGTAACTGCATATTCTCTACGGTTCCCGGTCGGCGAAAATAACCGGGGCATCGCGCCAGACTCCTTCAAGGTCGTAATGTCGCCGCACCTCATCATAGAAGACGTGGACTACAATCTCGCCATAATCCAACAGAGCCCAGCGTCCCCCCTGTAAACCTTCACAGCCCAAAGGATAAAAACCGTGTTTTTTCATCTCCTGCAGCAAAAATTCACTTACGGCCTGCACGTGGCGATCCGAGTGGCCACCGGCAATAATCATGGTATCGGTAACCGATGAGATTTCCCGCAGGTCGAGGATGACAATATTTTCCGCTTTTTTTTCTTCGAGAAGCTCTTTAATCAGAAAAATCTTTTTGCGCTCCGGCCCAGCCAGGGGCTTTTTCTCATTCATTTAGTATAAAATCCATTTTTAGAGATATAATCGGCAACCCGGTCCGGCACCAGGTAACGCAGTGAATGGCCGGCCGCCGCCTCTTGTCGGACCATGCTGGAAGATATATCCAGCCGGGTTACAGCCATAAAGTGCAGCCTGAAACCGGAAGCATGCCGATAGGACGACTTTGTTTCATAACAAAATTCGCCTTGAAGCGCAAATGGAAAAAGCGGGCTTGACAAATCATCAGGCTCAAAATTAAAGCCCGACCTTGAAATTACAACAAAATTAGCCAGGCGAAAAAAATCAGGAAACGCCCGCCAGGTTGAGATTTCAGACCAGGCATCCCAGCCGATTATAAAATAAATTTCGGCATCAGGGAAGCGTTTCCTGAAATATTTAATTGTCGTAATCGAATAGGAAGTGCCCGCGCTCCGGCACTCAAAGGCGCTCACCTGCAAAAAGGGGTTACCCCGCCGGGCTTTCCGCACCATTGCCAGACGTTCGCCGGCGGCCAGGATCTCAGCCGCGCCTTTATGCGGCGGCCGGGCTGAAGGTACAAGAAAAAGTTTTTCCAGCGCAAATTCCTGCCGGACCTCTTCCGCCACCCGCAAATGGCCGAAATGGATCGGATTAAAGGTGCCGCCCAGAACCCCGATGCCTCTATTCTCTGATCTGACCGTCGCCATAGATTATATACTTTGTCGTTGTCAAACCTTCAAGGCCCATCGGGCCGTAGGCGTGCAGTTTGGTTGTACTGATCCCGATTTCAGCGCCGAGCCCCATCTGCCCGCCGTCGGAAAAACGGGTTGACGCGTTGACCATCACTACCGATGAATTGATACGCTGCAAAAATTCCTGAGCCCGCTGATAATCCCGGGTGACAATAGTTTCCGTATGATCGGAGCCGTATTGCGCGATATGAGAAACCGCGGCGGCAAGATCATCAACCACCTTGACCGCGATAATCAAATCCAGATACTCAGCCGCCCAGTCAGCATCGGTCGCCGGCATAATATCCGCGACCAGGGCGCAGGTTCGGGCGCAGCCGCGAATTTCCACCCCGGCGGCTTTCAGCTCCGCCAGCATACGCGGCAGGAAAGCCGCGGCGATTTCCTGATTAACCAGTAATGTCTCGGCCGCGTTACAAACTCCGGGACGCTGGGTTTTGGCGTTGATAACAATCCGGCGCGCCATCTCCTGATCGGCTCCGGCATCAACATAGACGTGGCAGACACCCTTGTAATGCTTGATTACCGGAATCCGCGAGTGTGCTACGACAAAACGAATCAAGCCTTCCCCCCCGCGCGGAATAATCAGATCGATCTCATCTTCACAGGCAAGAAGGTAATTTATTGCCTTTCGTTCGGTAAAAGGCACCACCTGAACCACCGCCGGCGGAATCGTTGTCGTTGCCAGAGCTTCGTGTAAAACCTTGAGCACCGCCATATTCGAATGAAAAGCCTCAGAGCCCCCCCGAAGGATAACCCCGTTGCCGGATTTCAGACAAAGCCCGGCCGCGTCGGCCGTAACATTAGGCCGAGACTCATAAATCATACCGACTACCCCTAAAGGAATCCGCATCTTCCCGATTTTAAGCCGGTTCGGACGCTGCCACATCCGTTCGATCTCACCGACCGGGTCCGGGAACGCGGCAATCTCCTCCAGTCCGGCGGCCATACCTTCAATAACTAAGTCACTTAAAGTCAAACGGTCGATCATTGCCGCACTCAAGCCGTTTGCCGCCGCCTGATCAAGGTCAATCCGGTTACGCTCCTGCAGAAATTCCCGCTGCCGGCGCAAATTTTCCGCCATTGCCAACAAGGCCCGATTTTTCTCGGTCGTCGCCGTCGCGGCTAAAACCCGGGCCGCCGCCTTAACCGCCACCGCTAATTCTTTAATCTCTTTTTCCAGGTTCATTCTTTCTCATCCTTATTATATGGATTCGACACTCTACAAAAGCGCCAGATTATCGCGATGAATGACATCGGCACCGGCATCAAAACCGAGTTTCTCGACAATTTTACTTGAATGCAGGCCCATAATCTTCTTGATATCCGCCGCATTGTAAGTAACCAGCCCCCGGGCGATCTCGTCACCCGCGAGGTTACGACAGGAAACCGGATCGCCGACGCCGAAATCGCCATCGACCCCGACAATTCCGCTGGGCAGCAAACTCATGCCCCGCTCAAGCAGGGCCTTGACCGCCCCGTCATCAAGCTGCAGACCGCCCTTGGCTTCGACGGCAAAGGCAAGCCAGTGCTGGCGACAACTCAAACGGTTGGCCCGCGGCAAAAATATGGTTCCCTCATTCTCTCCGGCGAGAACCCGGGCCATCACGCCGGCCCGGCGGCCGTTGGCGATCACGGTCGGGATGCCGTAAGCCGCGGTTTTACGGGCGGCTTCCAGTTTACTCAACATACCACCGGTTCCCAAAGTGCTTTTACCGACGCAGGCAAAAGCGGTTACCGCATCATCAACTTCATCAATCAACGGCACCAGTGATGCCGCGCCCGAAGCCTTGGGATCGCAGTCATAAACCCCGTCAAGATCCGTCAGTAGCAGCAAAAGATCAACTTCAGCCAGCGAAGTCAACAGGGCGGCCAAATTATCATTATCACCAAATTTTATTTCCCGGACGACGACACTGTCATTCTCATTGACCAGGGGCAGAATCTCATTGTCAAGCAGGGCGCGCAAGGTATTGCGAGCGTTTAAGTAGCGCCGCCGGTTGCGGATATCGTCGGCGGTCAGCAGAATCTGGGCAACGACAACTTTTTGGGCGGCAAACTCCTGTTCATACTGCCGCATCAGACGCAGTTGCCCAACCGCGGCACAGGCCTGTTTTTCCGGGATGGTCAGCGGCGGCACGGTAAAACCCAGCGCTTCAAGCCCGGCCGCCACCGCTCCGGAAGTAACAATGATAAAACGGTAACCCCGGGCTCTCAGTTCGGCAATTTCCGCGGCGAAACGACTAAAAAACTCAAGATTGATCTGACCGCTTTCAGTCAGTACGGCGCTGCCGATTTTAACAACTACCAACCGCACTCTATCAAGGGTTGTCCGGCGCAGATCTTCCATTATCGCAATTCCCGTAAACTAACACGCATTTTTTCCGGAACCGTAGTGTAAATCAGCGAAATTGTCAAAAAGTATCTCACATCAAGCAAGATTTTTCGCCGACAAGAAAACTTTCACTTGAACCTGAACCAACAATGTGATAACTGTCACACAATCGTTATTCATACAGCTTGAATAACGTATTCAGCTCAAGGCAAACAACCCGTAAGCCCGAAGGCGGCTTTTTTCGATAACTAAAGGCAGAAAATGAAGACCAAGGACAATAAAATTCCGGAAGCTACTATCAAACGTCTCTCAACCTACGTTAACTATTTAGGCCGGCTCGGGACTGACAGCAACCCGGTAATTTCTTCGGAAATACTGGGTGAATCCTGTCAGGTAAGCCCGGCCCAAATCCGCAAGGATCTGTCATATTTCGGCGAATTCGGTGTCCGCGGCGTCGGCTATGACACCAAAAAACTTGAAGCGGAAATCAAAGACATCCTCGGCATCAATCACAGCTGGCCGACAACGGTAATCGGTGTCGGTAAACTGGGGCAGGCACTGCTTAATTTTGACTTTTTCCGGAACCACGGTTTTCGGATTATCGCCGCCTTTGATTCCGACCCCGGAAAAATCGGCGCCAGAATTACTGATGAAATCAGTATCCTGCCGACCGGCGACATTGAAAAAACCGTAAACGAAAAACAAATCAGTATCGGCATCATCACAACCCCGGCCGACTGGGCCCAGGATGTTGCCGACAGACTGATTGCTGGCGGTATCAAGGGTATTTTGAATTTCGCCCCGATCAAGGTTAAAGTTCCGGATTCAATTATCCTGCGTAATGTCTCCATCACCAGTGAACTTGACAACCTGGCCTACCTGCTGACCCAGAAAAAACGTCAATAATCAACTGAGCGTAAGATCAAACCCCGCGCCGGGGCGGTAATCCCGGCGGCAGTCCGTTCACCGGCCTTGATGATATCGGCCATCTGCGCCGGCGGGTATTTGCCCCGGCCGAAATCTATCAGCGTCCCGACCATAATCCGCACCATATTTTTCAGAAAACCGTTACCCTTGACAAAAAACATCAGGTAAGGTCCGCGTTTAAGCCAGCGCGCCTGAATTAAAGTCCGCGTACTGGTAGCGGTTTCCCCGTCAGCGGCCTTGAATGAATTGAAATCGTGCTCGCCAAGCAGAAATTCAGCCGCCCGGCGCAAGGCATTCAAATCCAGAGGTTGCCGGATATGCCAGGCATGATTACGCAAAAGCGGGTTGGCAACCAGGCCGTTATCAATTATGTAGAGATAGGTTTTGGCCCGGGCTGATTTTCGGGCGTGGAAATCAGCGCTTACATCTTCCACCCTGCGGACGACAATATCTTTCGGCAACAGACTGTTAAAAGCCGCCTGAATCCGCGGCCCCGGCAACGTCCCGGCATACGGCCACGAAGCCACCTGCCCCCAGGCGTGTACCCCGGCATCCGTACGGCCTGAGCCCGCCAGCCGCCGCCGAACCCCGGAAAACTTTGCCGCGACATTCTCCAGCTGCGCCTGAATCGTCGTCCCATTGGGCTGAACCTGCCAGCCGTTATAGGCGGTACCGTCATAGGCTATAGTCAATTTCAGATTACGCCCCGACTCCATCACAACATAAGTCCCGCTCACAGTCAGGGTTTAGTCGCGCTAATGTCTAAAATCAGATAATTTTTGCCGCCGGCCGGGGTCTGGAGAAAAATTTCATCATCAATCTCTTTACCGAGCAGAGCCCGGGCTAAAGGCGCGGCAATCGAGACCCGCCCGGCATCAACATCGGCCTCATCTTCACCCACCAGCTGATAAACCACCTCTTCCCCGGTATCTTCATCCGACAAAGTAACAAAGACCCCGAAAACCACCCGGTCCAGATTTGTCATCTGGGTCGGATCAATAACCTCAGCCCGGGTCAGACGCTCGCCGAGATGGTTGATCCGGCCTTCGATAAACGACTGCCGGTTTTTGGCCGCATCATATTCTGCGTTTTCGCTTAAATCACCATGATCGCGGGCTTCGGCAATATCCCGAATAACCTGCTGCCGCTCAACCGTCTTCAAATGGTTAAGCTCATCTTTAAGTTTTTTATAACCGGCCGGTGTAAACGGCACTTTCGCCATACTGCTCATTAAAACATACTCCATTAAATTTATAATTTTCAGACATTATTCTGATGATAGTCCTGGATTGCCTTAAGATTTACCTCCCGATCGTTCAGGGCGGCAATCGCCCGGGCCGCACCCTGCGCTCCCGGCAGGGTGGTAAAATAGGGAATCGCGTTATCCAATGCCACCCGCCGGATATAGAGCGAATCTTCATGCGAGCGGGCATCACCGGGGAGGTTGATAACCATATCGATTTCACCGTTTAAGACCAGATCAATCGCGTTGGGACGCCCCTCCTTCTGTTTTTTGATCATGCGGTTGGCAATCCCCAAATCGGTTAAGGCCCGGGCGGTACCGGCGGTGGCGATAAAATCAAAACCGGCTTCAGAGAGCGGTTCGACGATACTTCGCAGACCGGTTTTATCACTCATACTCAAGAAAACCGAACCTTTTGCCGGCAACGGATTGCCGGCCGCCGTCTGGGCTTTAGCAAAAGCCAGGGGAAAATCACGATCTACCCCCATCACTTCACCGGTTGATTTCATCTCCGGCCCGAGCAGGGTATCAACCCCGGGGAATTTAAGAAACGGAAAAACCGCTTCCTTAACTGCGCTCCAGGGCGGCAGATAATTTTCTTCAACTCCGAGTTCAGCCAGACTTTTACCCGCCATTACCCGGGCCGCGATCGCCGCCAGCGGCAAGCCGGTAGCTTTCCCGACAAAAGGCACTGTGCGTGAAGCCCTGGGATTTACTTCGATAATATAGACTTCATTATCCTGAACTGCGAACTGCACGTTCATTAAACCTTTAACATTCAATTCCCGAGCCATGGCCTTAGTCTGCCTGGCGATCTCGGTTATAATTTCCGGCGACAAGGAATAAGGCGGCAGGGAACAGGCTGAATCACCGGAGTGAATCCCGGCTTTTTCAATATGCTCCATAATCCCGCCAACCAGCACTTTGCGGCCGTCACAAACCGCGTCAACGTCAACTTCAACCGCGTTATTTAAAAATTTGTCGATTAAAACCGGGTGATCATAAGAGACATCCACGGCTTTCTGCATATAACCCTGCAGACTCACGCGGTTATAAACAATCTCCATTCCGCGGCCACCGAGAACATAGGAGGGGCGCACCAGAACCGGATAGCCGATCTTTTCGGCAATTGCCACGGCTTCATCTATCGAAGTCGCGGTATCATTTTGCGGCTGTTTCAAATCGAGTTTTTCCAGAAACTCCTTAAACCGGCGCCGATCCTCAGCCCTATCGATACTGTCGGGCGAAGTCCCTAAAATCGGCACGCCCGCTTTTTCCAGCTCTTCCGCCAGTTTCAACGGGGTCTGACCGCCGAACTGAACAATCACCCCGTAAGGTTTTTCGGTTGCGACAATCTGCAAGACATCCTCGTGCGTCAAAGGCTCAAAATAGAGCCGGTCCGAGGTATCGTAATCGGTACTGACGGTCTCCGGGTTGCAGTTGACCATAATGGTTTCATAACCGTCTTTAGCCAGAGCGAACGAACAATGCACACAACAGTAATCAAATTCAATCCCCTGGCCGATCCGGTTCGGACCGCCGCCAAGAATAATGATTTTTTTCCGCGCGGTTGGCCGGCTCTCATCTTCCATCTCATAGGTCGAATAGAAATAGGGCGTATAGGCCTCAAACTCGGCGGCACAGGTATCAACCCGTTTATAAACCGGCAAAATTTTCTGAGCCAGCCGCGCTTTTCTGACCTCAGCTTCACTACAACCAAGAACCGCAGCCAGAAATCTGTCGGCAAAGCCCAACTCCTTGGCCCGGCGCAGGCAGGAAGAGGAAAGCTCAGATAATTTTTTCCCCTGCAGTTCTTCCTGCTCAAATTCAATGATTTCTTTGATATTATTGACAAACCAGGGATCAATCCCGGTCATAGCATAGATTTTTTCAACCGAAAAACCTAAGCGCAGGGCATCGCCAAGATACCAGAGACGTTCCGGGCCCGGCCTCTGCAGTTGCTCTTCAACCAGATCAATGCCGGCTTTATCCGGGGCAAGATAGGTTGCAGCCGGCAGCCGGTGCTCGAAACCATAGGAATCGATCTCCATTGAACGCATCGCTTTCTGCAGCGATTCCTTAAAGGTCCGGCCGATCGCCATCGCCTCGCCGACCGACTTCATCTGGGTGGTCAGGGTCGCTTCCGCCTGATGGAATTTCTCAAACGTAAAACGCGGAATTTTAGTAACGACATAGTCGATTGTCGGCTCAAAACAGGCGGGCGTCTCCCGGGTAATATCGTTGGGAATTTCATCAAGGGTAAAGCCGACCGCCAGTTTGGCGGCGATCTTGGCAATCGGGAAACCGGTCGCCTTGGAGGCCAAAGCCGAACTCCGGGAAACCCGAGGATTCATCTCAATCACCACCAGACGCCCGTCTTGAGGATTAACCCCGAACTGGACGTTGGAGCCGCCGGTAGCGACCCCGATCTCCCGCATAATCGCCAAAGCGGCATCCCGCATTATCTGATACTCTTTATCGGTCAAAGTCTGGGCCGGGGCCACGGTGATACTGTCGCCGGTATGAATCCCCATCGCGTCAAAATTTTCGATGGAGCAGATAATAACGACATTATCCTTATGATCGCGCATAACTTCGAGCTCATACTCTTTCCAGCCGACAATCGACTCTTCGATAAGAATCTCATGGACCGGACTGATCTCAAGGCCGCGCTTGACAAAATCCTCAAAGTCTTCGACATTGTAAGCGATATTTCCGCCGCTGCCGCCCATCGTGAAAGAGGGCCTCAAGATTGACGGAAAACCGGTATACTCCAGAATTTCCCAGGCTTCATCAAGGCTTTTCGCAACCCCGCTGCGGGGCGAGCCCAAGCCGATACGATCCATCGCGTCTTTAAACAGCTGGCGATCCTCGGCTTTTTTAATCGACTCCAGGGTCGCGCCGATCATCTCAACCCCATATTTTGCCAGGGTTCCATTTTCCGCCAGAGCGATACCGATATTCAAGGCCGTCTGCCCGCCCAGAGTCGGCAGTAGCGCATCGGGTTTTTCCAGAGCAACAATGCGCCCGACGGTTTCCGGCGTCAGCGGTTCGATATAGGTGCGGTCGGCAAATTCAGGATCGGTCATAATGGTTGCCGGGTTACTGTTAACCAGTACCACCTCATACCCCTCCTCTTTCAGCGCCTTGCAGGCCTGAGTCCCGGAGTAATCAAATTCACAGGCCTGACCAATCACAATCGGGCCCGACCCTATCAGCATTATCTTTTTTAGATCAGTTCGTTTCGGCAATTTAAAAACCCTTATTTGATATTAATTTCCTACTTTATTGACAATAAACTTATTATACGACTATTATACCGATTATGAAATCAATTTTTCTGGCTGACGCCCATTTACTAAACCCCGAAGATTTAGCCTACGGTGAGCTTCTGGAATTTCTTGAAAATCTGCCCGGCGATCTCGACAACCTCTTTATTCTCGGCGATTTCTTTGACTTCTGGCACGGGTTTAAAGATGTCGTCTTCAGCCACTATGTTCCAATTATCGCCAACTTGCAGAAACTTGCCGCAGGCGGCGTTAAGATCCATTTTTTTGCCGGCAATCACGAAGCCTCGTTCGGCCCCGTCCTGGAAGCTGCAGGCACCTGCCACAAACAGGCCGGCATAACTGAAATAGACAGGCAAAAAATCTATTTGGCCCACGGCGACCGGCTTAATCCGGAAGATTATCTCTACCGCCTCTGGCACGGTATTTTACGCAGCCGTTTCACCTTGAAGGCAATGGATATCCTGCCGGTTTCTCTAACCTTAAAAATTGCCGACATCCTCTCCCGCGGCGGTCAGGGTTATGATGAGCGCAAAAAATTCATTCCGCCGCAAGTCTTAAAGAGTTGTGCAACGATTCTTAACGGCAAAGACGACATCCAGACAATTATCATCGGCCACTTTCATCAACAGCGCCGAGAGACTTTCATCACCAAATCCGGTCCCAAATCACTCTACATTCTCGGTGACTGGATTAACGACCGTTCCTACCTGCTCCTTGAGAACGGCCGGTTCAGTTTTCATCATCACGGACGCTAAAGAGTAAATATTCGGGAGAATCCTGAGCTATATAAGCATAAATGGCATCAAGAGTCCATATGCAGTTTCTGTCCAGTGTACTTTCATTTTGATAAAGAGTATTTCTCACTAATTATATTCACATATTTTGTACGTCCTGCTTTACTATCAGCAAGTCCACATTCAATTGTTTCTCTTACATAAATTTCTTGCATCAAATCATCTCAAATAGCTGTTTCGGGTAATTTATCTACAATTTTTTAAGCATCTTCTTTTATCACTGCTGCCGGCATTATGTCATCCAGATTTTTAATACTTATTTCGTAACTACTCGCCCCTATGAATATTTGGCTCAGTGATTTCACCAGCCGGAGCCATTTGAATTGCAACAAGAGGGTTTATTCCTTGGTTTGCCATGGTTTGCAAATAACTTGAAATCCGACAATAGGCTTTAGCGTATTGCTCACGGCGAA